>JAZLCM010000122.1:0-3452 GCA_045614245.1 Candidatus Enterousia sp. | reverse complement strand
AAGGCATCTTGCCGACGCGGTTCAAAACATCGAACACATTGTCGCAATCAAAGCGCACCAGCAAACCGCTTTCCGCGTTTTTCCTTTGGACGGTTATTGTTGTTCCGTCCGCCAAGGTCAATGTATCGCCGACTTTGATTTTTGTAAATTTGCGGCATAATCCCCACCAAGTTTTATCATTCACCGCAGTATGCAATGTAATTTCATGTCCGTCCGCGTCAAATCGCGCCGGTATCACGCGCGAATTGTTAAACACAACGACATCGCCAGGTTGCAAATAATCCAAAAAATCCCGAATATGTTTGTCAGTTATTTCCTTGCCATCAATAACCAACATGCGTGATGCATCACGGCGTTCCAATGGGTGTGACGCAATAAGTTCGGTTGGCAATTCAAAATCAAAATCCGATGTATGGTACATTTATTTTGAATTATTTTGTTTGGGATAATTCATTTGTATTTCATATTTAAGTTTGTTTTTTTCAAATTCGGTCTTGCGACGTTGCAATTCAACATAATCACATGAGATGTACGAATTCTGTGGTGTAAACACCGTATCAAATGCATACTTGCCAGATTCAAGGCTTATTATATCACCTTTGGCAACCCATATCAAAACACTTTGCATTGCCGGGGCATTTGAACAATCGTATACCCTTTCTTTGCCAGTTTTTATATCTTTTAACCGGGCTTTGTTCATCGTCACGCTTTGTACAATGTTTTTATGTGCACACCCACTTGTCATAAGCCACAACAACGCCATTAAAGTGATATTTTTATAATTTATATTTTTTTTCATCTTTGTATCCTTTTATTTCTTAAACTCTAACCCTTGGTCGGTGTAGTTTTCCGCCGTATTTTCCCAATCGGGTTCAACGCGCACGAACAGGTGCAAACGCGCGTTCACACCCCATTGGTCTTGGATATCATGGCGCGCCACCGTTCCAATTTTCTTCAATTGCGCCCCACCCCGCCCAATCACAATCTTTTTATGTGCGTCATTTTGCACAACAATTTTTTGATAAATATCTAAAACCCCATCGCCATCAACATCAACGCGTTCCGTTACAACATTTATGTGATACGGCAATTCTTGGTGAATAAACCGATAAACCTTTTCGCGGGTCAATTCCGCAAGGTATAAATTATCCGGCACATCGGTGCTATCGGTCGCATCAAACAAATATGGTGATTCAGGCATAACGGTTGCCAAAGACTTTAACATTTCGGCAACACCGTCGTTTTTCATTGCGGAAATCATAAAGATTTCACGAAAATCCGCCATTTCATTTAATTCCGCCGCAATCGGCAATAATTCGCCTTTCTTTACCGCATCGGTTTTATTCAATGCGACAAACAGGTTTTTATGTTCGCGAATCTTTTCAACAATCCCACGCACAGTATCGGTAATACCATGTGTGGCATCAATAATCAGTAAAACCGCGTCCGCATCAGAAAGTGCCGTCATCGCCGCCGAAACCATAGCACGATCAAGCCGACGCGATGCGCGAAAAATCCCCGGCGTATCAACAAAAATCAACTGGCGCGCGCCAACCATTTTTATCGCACGCAAATTCGTTCGCGTGGTTTGAACCTTGTGCGAAACAATTGAAACTTTGCGCCCCATTATTTGGTTCATTAGCGTGCTTTTGCCGGCGTTTGTTGGACCAATAATGGCGATAAAACCCGAATATGTCTTTGTCATACAGGAAAGAATAGCACACATATTTCAAAAGTGAACAAAAAAATCCCCATCTTGCGACGGGGATTTTAGGAGGTACACACAAACTCTTTAAATGCTGTCGGCGTTAATCCAACGACCATTTTTCAGCAAGCCCGGCGCCATACCTTCACTGTTGCGCAACGCATCAATCACACGACGCGCACCGGCGGCATCAAGATTCACTATACGAACTTTGTACATATCGCCTTCTTTGACGACAATTGCATCACCATAATTACGCATTTTTTGCAATAATGTGTTTGCACTGTCTTCGGCATAGAACGCCGCAACTTGGACACTGTAATCGCCGGTCGCCGCAACCTGGGCGGGTGCCGCCACTGGTGCAACTTCGACCGCGGTATCTTGTTGTTGACTTGCGACCGTTTCTTGAACCGCCACGGTTGGATTTTTACCCACCGTCGCCACCTTGACAGCCATCGTTTGTTCCGGCATAACCTGGACTTGGACTTTGGCCTGGTTCGTTATACCAAGTTTTTCCGCCGCAGCCGCAGACAAATCCATAATACGCGTATTCACAAATGGCCCGCGATTATTTATACGAACAACGACCGATTCGCCATTTTCCAAATTCGTGACCTTGGCGATTGTCGGCAGTGGCAAAGTTTTACTTGTTGCCAACATTTGGTTTGCATTATACGTTTCACCATTACTTGTTTTCGTGCCGTTCAATTCGGTCGGAATTATGCCCGCCACGCCGACCTGATTATATGTCAAATCTTCCACCGGAATATATTGGGTTTCTTCGACCTTGTACGCATTACCAATATAGTAACGCGGCGCCGCGGCAAGCAGGTATGAATCATCATTTACCGCTTCGACCTTGGTTTCAGTTGTCAAAACTTCCTCGTCAAGTCCTTCGGCACCATAGCCCGTATTATTTGTCTGTGACAAATCGGCACAACCCGCCATTAACGCGGTCAGCACCGCCAAAGATACCAATTTCTTCATGATTATCTCCTTACATTCTTTTGTAATGGCATTATACCATATAAAAAAGATGGTTTCAACTTTTTATTTTTTATATTTTGCGATTTATTAAAAATGCAATTGGCATATAGACAATTCCGTAACCAAATATGGCAAGTCACAACGCCCAAATACTTGTTATTGGCACAAACCAAAGTCCAAACCCAAGTGCCGTTGCAATTGCACCAAATACGAAAATTGCACGAACCGTTCGACCATCAACCTTTGCCAAACCGCGACGATTGCACGCACGCGCAAGCAGATAGTTTTTGACATAACCACTGATTACTACACCAATCGGTATCGCCAAATACCCAACGAACCAGAATAGCCCCAAATATATTGCCGATGCGACGCCAAGTGAAATAATACTTGTCTTGACCGGTGTTTTTACATCTTGGGACGCATAGAGAGTTTTGCCGAAAATCTGACTTATCAACATGGCGGGCAAAACGAAAATCTGAATCATTATCGCGACCGCAACCGCGTGTGTGGAATGCGCCGTCCATGCGCCGTATTCAAAAAGATATTTTATTATCGGTTCCGCCAAAACAAACAATCCCACAACGCATGGCATAATCAGCATCATTGATTGACGCATCGAAGAATTTTGCTGGATATGAACACTGCGCATATTTTTTTCCGCCAACGCGTTTGATATCGAAGACATCAAAACCGTACCAACCGCAAGACCAATCATCGCAAATGGCAGTTGAACAATCCGGTCAGAATAATAAAGCCA
>JAZLCM010000121.1:0-6246 GCA_045614245.1 Candidatus Enterousia sp. | reverse complement strand
AGAATGGCAATGAAAGAGTGATGTTATGCCAAGTAAGAAATTAGAATTTAAAAACGGTCAATATGTGGTTTATCCGACCCAGGGTGTGGGTAAATTGGTGCGCACCGAAGAACAGGTTATCGCCGGCCAAAAAATAAAAATGCTGGTCATTGATTTTGAAAAAAGTCGTATGACTTTGCGTGTCCCGCTGGATCGGGCGGAAATTTCGGGGCTGCGACCACTATCGTCCGCGCGTAAAATGGACGAAGCGATTGCCGCCGCCAAAGGCAAGGCGGGTGCCAAGCGTATGATTTGGGCGCGGCGTGCCGCACAGTATGAAGAAAATATAAACTCGGGCGATCCCATGAAATTGGCAGAGGTTGTACGCGATCTGCAGCGGCGTAATCCAACCGATACAATTCCTTTTTCGGCGCGCCGGTTGTATATGCGCGCGTTGGAACGTATGGCACAGGAATTTGCGGTTTTGCACAAAATGGATGTAGAGGCGGCATCTGAAAAAATCGAAGATATTATCGGCGTGCCAAAGGAAATTGACCTTAATGCCGCGGATGAAGACGAAGAAACCGAAGAAGAATTTCCAGACACAAGTGAGTAATGTAAGTGATTAGTAAAAAACGGTCGCGGGTGCGACCGTTTTTTATACAAATTAATTTTTTATTGATTATTTCCCGCGTGTCCACAATTGTTTCCATGCGGTTTTGCGTTGTTGCACGGTTTCTTTGTGTTTCGCTTCTGCGGCAATTATTTGGCATCCAAGGTCAAAATAATCATGGTTTTGTTTGTAATATTTACAATTCATTTTTGAACATGGTGCATTTTCCGTGGAATTCGGGCAATAAAAAGTTTTAACATCTTCGTTGCTTCCGATATTAATAATGTCAGGTCCCCAAATACCATCCGTTATTGCATTTCTAAAAATCGTCACCGCGCAAGGATTGTCAATTCCGAAATTTTGCGGAACAATAAAATCAGTGGTTTTTCGTCTAAAAAAACCCTTGGTCGGTTGCATTCTGTCGGGGAATATATTATCCCCAATTGCGGTTCTTTGTGATTTTAATTCGTTGATATTGTCCAGATCGTCCAAACTTTGGAGAAACAATTGCCACCAATTTTTGAATTGTTGTTTTTTAAAGTTCATTTAACACTCCTTTTGTGTTTTGTTAAGAATCATGCTACGTAGCATAACACAAAAAACACAATTGTCAATCATAAAATATGTCAACACTTACATTGTGAAATCTTCGCCAAGGTAGACTTTCTTTACCATTTTATCGCGGATGATTTCTGCACTTGTTCCATGTTTTAAAATCATACCGTCATGCAGAACATAACTGCGGTCTGTAATTCCAAGTGTTTCGCGGACATTATGGTCGGTGATAATAACGCCCAGACCACGATTTTTCAGTTGTGATACCAAACTGCGAATTTCGTTTACCGCGATTGGATCGATTCCTGCAAATGGTTCGTCAAGTAATATGAACTTTGGGTCGTTCGCCAATGCGCGGGCAATTTCAACGCGCCGACGTTCGCCCCCCGAAAGTGATGTTGCAGGGCTGTGTCGCAGGTGGACAATAGAAAATTCTTCCAATAAAGCGTCCAGTTTTTGTTTGCGGATTTTTTTATCGGGCTCGACGACTTCAAGTATAGCCATAATATTTTGTTCAACGTCAAGACCGCGGAAAACACTGTTTTCCTGGGGCAGATAACCGATATGCAGGCGCGACCGTTGGTAAAATGGAAGGTTTGTTATATCTTGGGAATTTAAAAATATACGCCCGCGCGATGCGTCCAGCTGGCCCGTTATGCAATAAAACGCCGTCGTTTTTCCCGCGCCGTTTGGACCAAGCAGTCCAACAGATTCACCCTGGCGCGCGACCATAGAAATATCGCGCAAGACCACGCGACGGCCATATGATTTTGATAAATGTTCAATTTTTAATACAGATTGTTTTATCATTTCCTATTCACCAAGTCTTATTATTAGTTCGGATGTTTGTATTTTGTGACCATCGGTTTGTGAAATTATATTCACATTTCCCAAAAGTTGCAAAACTTTTGTTTTCGTGTTGTATTCGCCGCCGTCCGCAGAAAAATTTATTGTATCTTTTTTACCATTTTGTATTTGTGTTGTGTATCCAGATATGTGTTCAAGTATTACAATGTCAGGTCGTTCGTATTCCAATCGACCACTTTTTGCATCAATCTTAAACGGACCGCCCTTGGAATCGATTCCGGCAAGCGATGCGCCAGACATTTTAAATTGATTTTGCATTACGTCGGTCATATTTATCATTGAAATTGGGGTCCACAGCAATTGGTGCGTAAACAGTGCGCCCGCGACCAATGCAGCAATCATTATTATACCCCATCCGGTAAAGAAAAATTGCCACAATCTTTGCCAACGACGATGGCGATTTATAATGATAAGATTACGTTTGTCTTTTATCATGTTTGTTATGTTAGCCTTTTATAAATAGAAAAGCAATTTTTTATATTTGGTGATTTGTTTTTTTTGTGATATAATTCGTTGAACAGAGAATGTAGGAAATGAAAAAAATAAATGCTTTTTGTAGCGTTTTCTTTGCGTCGGTGTTATGTTTTGGTGCGTTTGGTGCAACAAATGTCATAATGCCGAAAAAGGCGGATTCTGTGGCAAAACGCGATGCGTCGACATCTACAACCGCAAGTGGGGCAAGTTTATTGTCCACTGCGGTGGGCTTGGTGGGCAGTGTGATGCAATTAAATCAACAGCAAAAGGCGTTAACCGCGGAATGCGAACCAACATCGCGAGAGTTGAACTTTGTGAATAATATGATCAAAGAATGGGCGAATGCCGGGGGAAGAAATCCATTGAATTCTTCAAGTGGTGTTCGTTCGTGCGATGCAAATGAAAGTTATGCCACAACGGTACGGTATGCGGGAACCGGGGTCACAATTGATAATTCAACCATATGTTGGGATACATTCACAGATGCCGAGGCGCGCCACGCGGTATGGGGTGGGTATCCAAAGGCTTCGGTTGCAGAATATTGCTCTGATGGTGCTGAAAATATTAGTATGTGTAGCAAGAACAGTCGTAAAAAAGTGACGAATATGTGGACACTTTTTGACATGATCGATTTTGAAAATAAAGATTATACCCAAGGTGAAGCGTCCCAAGCGGTTGCACTTTTGGAAAAGGCGTCAAAATGTTCGGGAACGAAGCTTGCAGCGAAAAGGTTGGAAACCTTTGGTGGATTTATAACGAATACGATAAGTAATCTTGGTCAACCAACAAATACTGATACTGTTATGGGTGCGGTCAGTAATATTGTTGGACAAAAGGGTATCGGCAATATCGGCGGTATAGCAAATGTTGCTGCACAGTTTTTAGATAAATAGCAAAAATGTGTTTTGGGAATTGTTTTTTGCTTTACTAAAAATTCCAAAACAGGTATAATATGCGACAAGGTAAGAGAAAGGATTTTTACATGACATCAAAATCAAGTGTTTCGTTATATGCAATTTCACGCGTGTTGGCGGTTGTGGGCGTGCTGTCTTTGGCGGCGTGCGCCCGTTCGGACATTGATGGGGGGTACAATGGTGGTTATGTGGCGACACCAACCGTCGATTATGTCGAAGGCTTGGATGTATATTCTGCGCCACATCGGGATTCTTTCCTTAACCAATTGGCGATGAATTATCGTTCTTATGCTATATACAATGCTCGGACAAGTGGGTATCCGGATATTGGTGAATTGTTTGCACAAAAGGCTGTGGCGGCATTTTCAGGCGAAGTGCCTTATCCGGAATCAATTGATAACTGGGTGGTTGAAGATGACCAGGTGGCATATGATTTGATGACGGCGTACAATGATATGATCGAATTGTTTCAAAACGATGCAAGTGTGACAAATCCTGAATTGGCGGCGGAGCTTCAGGCGAAATACGATTGCTGGGTATCCGCAACCGCAAGTGGTCAATCGGCAACCGCGCGTGAATGCAAAAAGCGTTTTGAAAATACTTTAACGGCGTTGCGTGATTGTACGGGTGGACGTGTTATAAATCCGGTTATGTCGGGACAAACGGTTGAAACCACAACTTTTGAAGGTGTTGCGATTGATACTGGACGTGGTGTGTCTGGTGGTAATGGAAATCGTGGTGTTGCCAATGTACGCAGTGCGCGTATTGGAACGTTCTATCCTGAAACAACAAATATGGCGGCGATGCGCGGAACGAATCGGGTGCGTGATGGTGTCATAATTGTGAACAATGTAAATGTTCCGGAAAATTTAATAACGCCGGAACGCGTAGAGAGGACCGATCCGTCCCAGCCATTGGTGTTCAATCAAAACATTTATGGTGGTTCCAAAACTTTGAATGATAATAGTACGCGGAACAGCAACAATGTTAAAAACGCCGGAAATACACATACGGTGGAAAAGTCTGATTGCCCGTGTGCACGTGGCGGAAGTGGCGATGGTTCTTCGCATCAAAGTGTCCAGGAAAATTATCAACCGGTATCACTTACGGTGAATAACCCAAGTCCGGTTGTTTTATCCCCGGCCCAGGATTGTCCATGTGCGAATGGGACTGATGAAATAGAGATTGTTGCGGACGGCTTTGTGTCGCGTGATGAATTTATTGAACTTATGATGATGATGCGTAATGAATTGGCGGCGATAAACGCGCGGTTGGATGAAATTCAGGCGAAAAGAAACGAACCGATTGAACGTCTGCGCGACGAAACAACGGTTATCAAAGTGCAACAGATTCCGGTCGAACCGAAACAACATGTTATGGAGGAGGTGTTTGAAATCCGATTCGATTTTGACAAGGCGACTATAAAGCCTGAATATGAAGATATCATCAGACAGTTGGTTGGTGTAACCCGCGCGAACAAAAATGTAAAGGTTTCTGTGGTTGGTCACACCGATACGGCGGGCAGCAAGTCTTATAACTATGCGCTTGGCGGGCGTCGCGCCGAAGCGGTTCAAAAAATGCTTATTGAATATGGTATCCCGTCAAGTCAGATTGTTGCCGTAAGTGCGGGCGAAGAAGATTTAAAGGTGCCGACGCCGGATGGTGTGCCGAATGCGGAAAATCGTCGTGTGCGTGTGGTCAAAGAGGTCACATATACCGAACCCGCGGGTGAAAGTTATGCACCGGTTGCGGATGTAAATGTTGAACAATTCTTTACGGATTGTGAAAATGGGGACTGTGAAACGAACTATTAATTTTGGTGGGCGTAAAATTGCTTGACAAAAGTTTTTGTTGGTATATAGTGTGGCTTACCAGAGAGATACTTTGAAAGAGGTGTTTAATATGGTGAAAAAAGATGATTTAAGAAGAGCAAATAGAAAAATGGCGTTTGGTGGTATGGCGCGGGATGTGTTTCCTGTGGCCGATAGTCTGAAACGGTATGGAGTGGTTTTCGGTGGTGAAGCCGATCCTACGATGGGTGGAACCCCGCAACGCTAAGTTTTTTCTCTCTAAACAATATAGGTGTGGCAATGCGCATGCGTTGCCATGCTTTTTTTGTATAAAACATTTTGTTAGATTGCTTTTTTGTGATATAATTGTTCACAGAAAACCCGAGGGAGTAAATTATGATAAGCAAGTTTTCACATGTATTCGTGGGATTGTTGATATTATTACCAAGTATCGCAGGCGCAGTTTCGTTAAAGCAACGTCAATTCGGTGAATCGACCGGCGGTGCGTATTATTCCGATTATGATTATGGTACAATGGAAACCGTTCCAGGGACCGAAGGCATGAATGAAATGGAGGTTGTGTCGACCCTGCGTCATGATATCCAGGCATTGGATGAACAAATCGCAACCTGTGAACGCAAGCGCAAAGGTTGGGTCGCGGCGACGGTTGTTGGTGGTGTTGGTGTTGTTGGAACGGGGATTGCGGCAATTGTGCAACATAATAAGATTCAAGATAAAAAATCGGAACTGAACCGTGTTCAATCGGATGTTGACAGCGCAAAGCAGGATTTGCAACAGGCGGAAAAAGAATTGCGCGATTTGGAAAATAAAAAATAATGGGGGCGGCAATGAAAAATATAATATCACTTGTTGGAATAATTGCGGTGCTGGGCGTTGCGGCGGGCGAAGCGCGTGGTGTTGCGATGAATGCGAATATAAGAACAATGATATTCGAGAAGATCTTCTTGTAATTGCTGGTGCTAGAGCTGCTTATATGCACGACGCTAACGTTATTGATATTCCAGAAGGACTAGTATGTGAACAAAAACTAGCT
>JAZLCM010000120.1:0-3894 GCA_045614245.1 Candidatus Enterousia sp. | reverse complement strand
CCGCCCCAACCAACGCCGCGATTATAACAAGTATTCCGCCCATGGTCGGTGTTCCCGCCTTTTGCCGATGCGATTCCGGAACATTTTCACTTATTGGTTGACCCTTTTTTTGCCACGCATGCATTGCCCGAATAAACGGCCGCCCGAACAGCATCATAATGATAAACGCCGTTCCAAACGCCGCACCAAACTGTGTCCACCCACCAAAGAACAATCCATATCCATGTGAAAGCAAGTAATCCGTAAGCATAAAATTCTCCTTTTATGCCTATATTCTATCACAATAGTTTGAATAGTGAAACTTTATTTGAAAAAAAATTTATGATGTTTAGAAAATTCCACCGACAACCGCATTTGATTGTTCGGGGTTGTTTACTTTAACCGGGTTAGGGCCTTGACCAGGCTTAAAGGCCTCGGTAATAATCGTGCCCGACGGGTCTTCGGCGGCGGAAACACCAGTTGCGCGATTTACCCGTACAAAGTTCAATCCATCCGGCACCGCAAAAGGCTGATTTTTTTCATTTGCCAAAGCGACACTCATAAAGTCTGCAAACGCCCGCGCCGCCATATGACTGCCCGCGCCTTTGCCCAGTGGTTTTGGTGTATCATAACCCAAATACACACCGGCAATAAGGTCCTTGGTAAACCCAACAAACCAAACATCTTTGACATCGTTCGTGGTTCCGGTTTTCCCGGCAATAGTATGCCCCGCAACGGCGGCCTGGCGCCCGGTTCCGCGTTCAACCGCACCCTGTAAAATGGATACCAATTGATATAAACTTTGCGGGTCCGAAAGCGGTTCTGAATCAGATACTTCGGCTTCGGGTTCCATGCCATCAACCCATTCGATAATTTCGGTTTTGTTCCCGCCGATTACATTGCCATATCTGTCTTCGATATAGTGAACCATTTTCGGTTGAATTTTATGTCCGCCGTTCGCAAAAGCGGAATAACCCAACACCAAATTTTCAAGTGTTGTTTCGCCCGACCCCAACGCCATCGAAAGATTCAAATTGTTCATATCTTCGGGATACACACCAAAGCGCTTTGCAACCTCTACGGCATTTTCAACACCAATCTTGTCAACCATGCGCACACTTGGCACATTACGCGAAGTTTCAAGCGCAAGACGCAACGGCACATCGCCAAGGAACTTTTTATCGTAATTTTCCGGTTTCCATTGCATATTGTTTTCGCGCCATCCAACAATAGGCGTATCTGAAATCAAACCTTCGGGTGAAAAGTCGCGTTCCAATGCCGCCAAATACACAAAGGGTTTAATGGTACTGCCAATTTGGCGCATCGCCTGGGTCGCGCGGTTGAACGAACTTTGTGCAAATGAACGGCCGCCCGCCATGGCAAGTATTCGCCCAGTATGCGGATTCATCACGATAATCGCGCCCTGTAATTTTTCGGTGCGACCTTCGTTATACGCGTCCAATGCTTTGTTCAACGCGGCGGACGCGGCGCGTTGATATTCAGGAATAATTGTTGTTTTGATGTACAAACCTTGGTTATAAAGTGTTTCACGCCCAAGTTTATCCAATAACTGACGCCGCACATCTTCGGCAAAGTATTGAAAGTCATCTTCCATCTGCGCGGTGAAACCACTGTTGATATTAAGTGGCTCTGCGGCGGCGGCATCTGCTTGCTCTCGCGTGATATAGTTTTCCGCGACCATACGACGCAACACATAGTTCCGACGCTCTTCGGCGCGCGCGCGGTCATTTGGCGCCTTTGGCAAAGATGCAAGGAAAGCGCACTCTGATAAAGTCAATTCTGATACAGGTTTGTTAAAATACATCAACGCCGCCGACCCAACACCATACGCGCGCGCGCCAAGGAAAATCTGATTCAGGTAAAGTGTCATGATATGCTTTTTCGAAAATGCGCGTTCCAGGCGCAACGCCAAAATCGCCTCTTTAATCTTTCGCGAAATCGTGCGGTCGGACGAAAGAAAGAAATTCTTTGCGACCTGTTGCGTAATGGTCGATGCGCCGGTAAATGTGGTGTTAAATCCCAATGTACGCATAAAGTTATTTATCGACGCGCGCAAAATTCCCTGGACATCAATGCCCGGATGGGTCCAAAAGTTTTGATCTTCGGCGGCAACAAATGCGTTGATCAATTGTGGCGGCATGTCTTCAAAGTCAATGAATACGCGGCGTTCTTCGGCATATTCAATAAGTAATGAACCGTCCGCCGCATAAAGACGCGTTGCCACCGGTGGCGCATAAGTTGCAAGTTTTCGATAGTCCGGCAAATTGCCACCATATATTAAAAAGAGTGCGGCAACCGCGGCAATTGCGGCAACGACGCACCAAAAAATCATATGCAAGAAAAAACGAAGAACTTTTTTTAATTTCATAAAAATGATTTTAAAATAAAAAAAATTCATTTGCAAGTGCGATATGAAATTGCTAGGCTAAATTCGAAAGGATTTTTTAACAGGGAGAAGTTTCATGAAAAAAATTATAATTGCAATTTGCGGAATAATTTTGGCGGGTGGCGCGATGGCAACTAAGACAGATGTGAAACTCTATGAAGTTGCCGAATCACTGAGATATCAGTGGCAATTGGATACTTGGAAATTTAATGAAGATTTATCTAATCGATTCATGAAATCATGGCTTGTTGGAGAAAGTCACCAAGCAGGGGCGTGTGGTAAACATGATGAGGGGGCGGGTGTGGCCATTATTGCCACCGATATTTTTGCAAATGGTAATGGAGCCAAATTTTGTACACGACAAATACAGTCTGCGAACGGTGGACGTAAATCATGGATAGATATTTACGATACAAAGGGCTATGATAAATGCAATGTGTTTTGCAAAAAAGGTTATTATGGGCCAAAGTGTGATAGAACACAAAGAGACGACTGTGATACAGCAGATTATACAAAAGAATTTGATAATGTAATGGATGATAATACCGTAGACGAATTGTTAGAAACAACCAATAAGTATTGTAATGATGAAAGTAAAATAAAAACCAAGAATACACCGGCTTTTTTAAGCGTCATTAACGAGGGTGGAAATGATACTTCTTCTCATGCGATTGTCTTGGGGGTTATAGATGTCAAGGAACACGCTATAGTCGTTGGACCGGTACAAATAAATGCTAGAAGAAAGGCGGGATCAACAAATGATTCTTGGATTAGCGCAGTAAGTGGAAATGGAAAAGAAATGGTATTATGTGCTGAAGGATACGAACCGAACAAAGACGGCACAGATTGTGAACTTAGTTATTGGTGCAGTGGGGTAACACCTGTATGTAGCGGTGAAAATGAAAATTTGTTTAATGAGGGGTGGCATGATTGGCAAGTGCGTGAAAACTATGGTGAACCATGTAAATATATTACTTGTAAATCTGGTTACGGTTTAAAAGGCGGAACAGAATCAAAAGAATGTGAAAAATGTGAAACTACCCGTACTCAGGGTGTAAATAGTGATGGCGTATGCGAACAGTGCGAAAACGGTAAAATGTTCAAAGAAGGCTATGGTTGCAAAGACTACACCACATATTCAATCCGAGAATTAAAAAAAGGCGTTCAAATTTTGTTTGACTGTTGGAAGGAAATAGGTCGCGATGCTTACAAAGAGTGTGTTACATGTCCTGGTAATTATAAGAAGGAAGAAAAACGATGTTATATATAAATGATGTAGAGCAAGCTGTGTCTCGTAAGTATCGCCCTTTCCTTAATGCTGCACGAATGCGTTAAAGCAAAAATCTGGGAATCTCCGCACTTGTGGCGGGAAAATCCCCTTTCTGTGCGAAAATTTGTATGTGAGAACGAGTATGAATATACGAAGTTTGAACAACTACAAATTTGCGCGCAGTCGCGGCGCATTTATGCGACGGACGAGCGAAACATTGGGGTCCTTTGTCCCCGCC
>JAZLCM010000119.1:0-14116 GCA_045614245.1 Candidatus Enterousia sp. | reverse complement strand
AAGACCGCTTGGCCTCCGACTTGGCGACCTTCCTTCATCTGAATCGTATCGCCCGGCAATCCCACAAGCCGCTTTACATAATCCAACGATTCATTTTTCGGATTGCGGAACACAATAACATCACCCAATTTCGGCATACTTTTGAAAATGCGCCCGTTCCACAGTTTCCAAGATCCAAACGGGAACGAATACCGCGAATAACCATACGACCATTTAGTGATGAAAATATGGTCGCCGATATGCAATGTTGGTATCATCGATCCCGACGGTATATTAAACGGTTCAAGGAACAAACTGCGAAACACAATGGCGATA
Organism: Candidatus Enterousia sp.; assembly: GCA_045614245.1. Lineage (GTDB taxonomy): Bacteria > Pseudomonadota > Alphaproteobacteria > Rs-D84 > Rs-D84 > Enterousia. The sequence continues at coordinate 13,801 of JAZLCM010000119.1, read as the reverse complement.
AGAATTCCGTAAAACAAAGTATCAAACCATTCACGCAGACGATTTGTAGGCTTTTTTGACATTTTTCTTCCTTTCTTTGACGAATTTTGCGCTTTGCATTTTAAAACTTGAATTCGATTATGGCAAGTATATAATACAAAAACTATGATTTCTTTGGGATCTGTCATCTTTAACGGTATGGACGCGACAAAAATCGATGTCCAGGTTCAAATTTCCGCCGGATTGGGCAAGCCGGAGTTTAATATAATCGGTTTGGCTGACCGCGCAGTTAGGGAATCTGCGGAACGCATACGAAACGTTTTGTCGGCATTGGGGTTGCAATTACCACCAAAGAAACTGACGGTAAACTTGTCACCGGCGGATGTTGAAAAAAGTGGCGCACACTTTGATTTGCCGATACTTTGCGGAATATTGTGCGCGTTCGACATTTTACCCCAAGACAAGTTATCTAAATACATTATCATTGGTGAAATCGGGCTAAATGGCACAATCGCAAAAACAAATGGTGTTTTGGCGGCGGGCGTTTGGGCCAAGAAAAACGGCTTTGGCATAATATGCCCCGGTGACCAGGGTGGCGAAGCGCGCTGGGCGGGTCAGGCCGATATATTGGCGCCGTTTCATGTTTTGGAATTGATAAATCATTTCAACGGGAAAAATCCGTTGCTGTTACCGGATTTGCCGGCGGTGCATTCGGAAAGTGTCGCTAAAAACGCCGATATGTGTGAAGTGCATGGCCAGGCCGCCGCCAAACGCGCACTGGAAATCGCGGCGGCGGGCGGGCATGCTATGTTGATGGTTGGACCGCCGGGATCGGGAAAAACAATGCTTGCATCGCGATTGCCAACGATTATGCCTGAAATGACGTCGGATGAGGTTTTGGAAACATCCATAATCTATTCCATTGCCGGTAAATTGGACAATAAAACATTGATGTCGCATCGTCCTTTCCGCAGTGTTCATCACACATCAAGTCCGGTATCACTTGCCGGCGGTGGTTCGGATGCGCGTCCGGGGGAAATATCATTGGCGCATAATGGGGTTTTGTTCTTGGACGAATTGCCGGAATTTAATCGCGCAACACTCGAAATATTACGCCAACCGATGGAATCGGGGAAAATCATGATTTCGCGTGCGAAACGCAACGCAACTTATCCCGCGCGATTCCAACTTATTGCCGCAATGAATCCATGTCCGTGCGGGCATTTGGGAAACGCCGCCCTATCCTGTTCGCGCGCCCCAAGATGCGCCGAAGCGTATCAGAATAAAATTTCTGGACCACTTTTGGACCGTATAGATTTACATGTTGATGTTGACCCGGTGAATCCGTGGGAAATGAAAACTAATTTGCCGTCGGAATCAAGCGAAACAATACGCGCACGCGTTGTTGCCGCACGCGCCCGACAAATCGCACGCCAAGGGTATGTAAACGCATTACTGGACGGTGCAGATTTGGAAAAATATGTCGTTTTAAATGATGAACTGACGGCCTTTTTAAATAACGCCGCGGAAAAGATGGGAATGTCCGCGCGCGGATATAACCGTATTAAAAGAATTGCACGAACTATCGCCGATTTGCGCGGTGCGGACGATGTAAGCATGGATGACCTGGCCGAGGCCATATCATATCGTCCAATCAATCGCGGTAAATACGGAATTAAATCAAAAATCTAGAATTCGATACGCAACCCAAGCATGGCATTTGCGTATATCAAATTCTTTGCGGTGAACCAATCAAGGTGGTGCGAATCATCGGAATTTGCCAATGTGTATCTAACCCGTGGCAAATACGCCGCGCGAAATCCGAAATCCAGGAACAAATTTTCATCTATACCATATGAAAAGCCAATTGCCGCAACGCCCGCAACATTTGCCGTATTCGTTGTTGACGGATAAAAACTGATTACCCCATTTTCAACAACCCCGAATTCCGGCGCCAACAAAGTAAGATCTGACACTTCGCCCGATTGGTCAAAGAAACGCATTTTTGTCACGGTATCGGCATACCCAAACCCAAGTCCAATATATGGTATCATGGTGCGAATCGGTTTTTGCATACCGTCAAAGAAATCATAGAACATCATTATACTGATTACATCGGTGGACATTTGCGATTGAACCGTACCGACATTAAAACCCGATATTGTATAACCTTCACTAAGGTGCAAATCACCATGGAAAAGCGGGCTTTCGTTAAAGTCAACCTCGCTAAAATGGTCCCAACCAAGTTCAAGACGCCATTGTGGAGTATAGGGCAAAACCCAACCAATACTTGCGCCCGCGGAAAACGCCACCGCAGATAGTTTATCGATGCCCAAACTATCCAAACTTCCCGCCCCGGCAAATTCCATGCCCGTGCAGTTTCCATCATCCGGCACAAAAGTGCCACTTATTGGATCATAACAATACGAATATACTATTGATCCGGTATCATTTTGCATCTTTGCCATTGCAAAGGTCGCACCACCACGCAATGTTACACTTGCGCGCGACCCACTGTCACCATACCCGGAATCATAAAGATAACCGCCGCTATATTGCCAGTTTGCATGTGCCGCACCGATATTCAATGCGCACAGGGCGGTGATAAAAGATAAAATCCTAATTCTCATGTTGACGATATTATATCACAAAATTTTATAATAATAAACATAAAAAAACATGGGGACACCCCCATGTTTTTATTAATGTTCATACGAATCATCACCACGTCCAAAACGATGCCGAACCCGATTATCCAAATTATTTAACAGATTTCCGAAAGCACCAAGTTTTTCTCTTCTTTCTTGTCGTCTTTCTTGTCTTTCTTTTTGTCGTTTTTCCTTTTTGGTCAGGTAATCGGGTGCTTTGATTCTACTAAGATACGATTCTAACCAACCAAGGTCTATAATCAATTGCTTATTACCATAAGAAGGCCCCCAAATCATATGTGAATATATGGTATTCGGTGTATTTTCAACCAGACTATAAATTATCTCGGGATCTATAGTTGGAAAACCCTCTTTGTCCTTTCTTATGTCACCTATACGTTCATCCAATATCTTAGATATTTCATCTATTTTAGCTATTCGTCGTGGTGGCTCACCATTCACCCCTTCAATGTAGTCCTTTGTTTTAACAAAACGATATTCACCATTAATGCACACCGTAAACAATGGATACCAGTGACCTGGAACTCCCGGCTCATCTGGGTTATTTCCATTGGCAAGATAGAACGGAATTCTTAATCCATCAATATCAACGAAAACCATCACAAGCCCATCATTTTGGACAAATCGATCACCATATCTGGTAACAACCATCAATTCAACCGGTACACCGCGAATTTCCATCAAAGATACAGGTTCCGATTTCACGGGCTTCTTTCTTTCGACCACTGGCTGGACGTATTCTGGCACCGGTTCTTTTATAATCTGTTGTTTACGCCCCAAATCTAATGGTTTCGTCAAATCTAATTGTGGGTATTTGGGTCCGCGTTTTTCCTGGTCTCTATGCCGCATTACCAATTTCGGCAAATGAATCATTGGTTGTGTTTCACGTTTTTCGCGTTCCGCCGCAAATGCCACATCACGTTCGGATTGTTTCTGGGCCTGCACCCCCAAAACCGGCGCAGGAAAATACAGACTGGATTCATCCAATGGTTCCGCATATCCGTACTCTGCCAATTTCTCTTTCAAATACTGTTTTTTTTCATTCCATTCGCGAACCGCCCTGTGCGAAGAATACCTTTCGTCAGGCTTTTCCGCCATAAGTTTCTTGTATTCGCGGCGATACGCATCGGCGACTGCGTCGTAAAGTTCGGTATCCGTCGGCCGCCCCATTTGATTACGCAACCGGTTTATTTGGTAAACTATATCATCCTTTTGCGCGCGCAGGTCCGCCGCCGCAGATGCAGGAAGCGATGAATTTCCAAGTTTTGTACGCACATGCTTAAGGCGTTCATGCAAATCATCCCATTTTTTCGCCTGGGTATATGTTATCGCAAAATGTAGTTCCCCTTGTTCTTGGGGGGCAACCACTACCTCTGGTATTGGTTCTATGTTATCTTTGGGTTCGACTTTTTCAATCGGTTCACGTGGTAAAATTGTGGCAACCGGTGCAACGTAATCGCGACGCGGTTCACGTGGCGAAATTGTTGTTATCGGCGCAACATAATCTTGACGCCGTTTAAGTACAGAATTATCCTGCAATTCATCATCCGTATGCGAAACCGGAACATCCTGTGCAGCATCTTTTGACGCGTCTTTCGGCGCTTTGTCCCGATTTAGGCTACGACGAACACGTTCGGCAAAAGATCCCCACGCATCGTTGACTTTGGCTTTACGACCACGTGGGTCATATTCACCCAATGTCCCAATACCGTCGCCATGCGCCGCTTCGTACCTTGGCACAAAAGTATCCCTGTAAACCGCCGGGTCGACCCATTCTTCAACGGTTTTAGTTGGTAATTCATTAATCGGTGAATATGTTTTATTTATGGTATGTCCATTTATTGCACCGGCCTGACCAGTTTCACCAAGATAATTTGCGTCCAGATATTCCGCCGCCGCCATACCCGCGGGGTCATATGTTCCGTTACCAACCGCATGTGCCGCCTGGGCAATAAGTTCCTGGGGGACATGATTTGCATCCGCCCAACCAGGTGTGTACACCAAACGTGATGGCTGTGATATTTTCATTGCACGCAATATACGATACGGATCCAAATTAGTATTATGATCGGCGTTATATTGATTGATCGCATCGATATCTTGTTGCAAAATTTCCGGATTATTTGGGTAATCTTTCGCATACCAATTTTCCACGGCATCCCGCGCACTTTGCAACATTTCGTCTGTGTAATTAGTTACCGTTCTACTGTGACGAACTTCGTCCGAAATCTTTTCCGGTTCACCCTTTACCATTTCTTTGTTTTGTAGCAATGTATTTTCAGGGTTCACCCTATTATACATATTTATCAATCCTTGGGCAACATAGCGACCGCCGAAACCACCGGCAATTGCCGCACCTGCACGCAAGATCCCGCGCGCGGCGGCCTGTCTTGCCGATGCACCTTCATCCTTGGCAATCCTGAATTCCGTAATACCGTTATTAAATGCACCCAAAATCAATGCCGCGCCACCAACCGCCAACGCACCATAACCCTTGTCCGCCACGGCAAGCGCCATTGCGGAAATTCCAAGTGCACTTGTAATAAGAGATCTTATTAGGGTTTGATCTTTCCTGAATGCTTCCCAATTTGTTGGCAAGCCCGCTTTTTTACGGGTTCGGTACCAACGTGCAACTTGGATTCCCATCATTGTTAGTGCAGAGCCGCCACCAACCAATGCAAGTGCCGTTGCAACTTTTATTCCGGCTTGCGCCGCTGCAATCCTTGCAACCGTTGTAATAAACGCGCTTGCGATGAATGCGACGTCAAAACTCTTTAAAGTGCGCCAGCAAAAGTCACGACGTTTTTTACGACGCGCAACCGCCGCACGCGACATACGAACATCCGCCATATCGTCGATACGATTAAGCGGACGATTCACCCTGGTCCACAGGCTGTCCAGTTTTTTAGATGCGCCGCCAATTTTGTTCTTTATACGCGCCGCCCAACCGATCGTTTCGTTTGTTTGGTTTTCAATCGCCGCGTTATATCCGGTGTCCGAAATTTCGCCACCTTTGCCATCAAAACTGTTTACAAATTCTTCAAGATATTTTTGGTCGTTGAATTTTTCGGGGTCTTCATTTGCCGCCCGAACCACTTTGTCCGAAACAAAAATTTCATGCAGTTTTTTTACAACCTCGTCATTCAGCATTTCTTCAAGTTTATCTTCATCGATCTTTTGATCAAAATCCATCAAAACTTTTCTTGCTATTTCTTGACGGGTCAATTCAATAATAGAATCAAAACGACTGCCTTTTATAATGTTAAAACCGGGTTGATATTCTGTGTGTTTTTCTTTGTCATCACGTTTGCCCGATGTATATTGCGGTATCGCGTTGCCTTTGTTATCCAACATCTTATATTCTGCGAATGTTGCCTTGGTTTCATCATAAATACGCCCATTACGCAACGCACTATCAATATCGTCATACCGGTCGGCAAGCCGCGCAACATCCGCCTCACGCAAATCTTTCAAATTCCATGCTTCATCATAATTGGAAACAACAAAATCTATTATTTTTAAGTTTCCTTCTATTTCACCTAACTTTTCGGAATTTTCTTCGACATCCACCTTGCGTGCATCAAGCATATTACGAAAACCTTCGTCCGCATCAGCAATGTTTGCCACATCGATTAGCGGCCATTCTTTTTGACTTACCACCATGCCGCCCGAATTTGCAAAATCTGTAGATAAATCGTCAATACGCGCAGCAAGTTTATCAAGACGCGCCTGTTGGTCATTTTCACCGTTGCGAACACGCGCAGATATTGTGCGATACGCTTCACCTAAAATAAACGGTGTTGCAAGGTCAAGCCCCTCCATATTTTCGCCAACAAACGCATCACAGAAATCCATACGTTGGCCTTCGGACATTTTTGGAACCTGGGCAATCACTTTGTTTATAGAGTCAATATCACGCAAAAGAACCGCACGACGCACATCACGCGAAGCCAGCAAACGAACCTTGTTATCCCCATAAGCATTAGCAATGCGTTTTGCCAACTTTATTAAATCTTTGTCATAAGATGACAGGCTAAAAAGTTTTTGCGTTTCATTATTATTTTGATTTGTCGGCATGATAAAAATCCCCCTGTTATTTACTCCATGTATTTTAGCACAAAATTTGTTATAAAAAAAGTCTTTTTATGATAAACTGTGTTACATGTTGATATCAGTTATTTTATTAGTCGTTGGTTTTGTGCTGTTGGTTCGCGGCGCGGATACTTTTGTTGACGGCGCGGTAAGTGTTGCGCAACGGTTTAATATCCCATCGATTATAATTGGAACAACACTTGTCGCCATCGGCACCAGTGCCCCAGAAGCCGCAATCAGCATAACGGCGGCACTTGCCGGTTCGGACGGCGTGTCCGTTGGAAATATAATCGGCAGTAATATTACAAATGTCTTCCTTATTTTGGGACTTTCCGCCATAATCGGGGCTTTGCCAATCAATAAAAACACAAAAAAATATGAATTGCCTTTCGTTGGAATAATAACATTGCTGTTGTGTCTTTTGGGGCTGTGGTTCGGCGAAATATCGCGAATATCGGCGGTGGTGTTTTTGGCTTTGTTTGTCGCATTTATTGCCTATACGATTTTCATGGCGCGACGGTCAAACGCTAAACCAGAAGATTACAAAAAAATCCCCATGCTTGAAACGGCCATTATGATTGTTGCCGGCATTGCCGCATTGGTCATTGGCAGTAACCTAACCGTTGATTCCGCCACTGATATTGCAACGCGACTTGGGGTGTCGGAACGCATAGTTGGATTGACATTGGTCGCATTGGGGACAAGTTTGCCCGAATTGGTCGTTTGCGTCGCCGCGGCGATAAAGCGCGAATACGACATGGCGGTTGGAAATATTGTCGGTTCAAACATTTTCAATATACTTTTTGTTTTAGGGACAACCGCGGCGATAAGTCCTTTGCCTTTTGATTCCGCATTTGTTATGGACGGGTTGGTCGCACTTTTGGCGGTAACAATGTTAATGATTTTTGTGGCGAAAAAGTCGCGTCTTTCGCGTATCGGCGGAATTATATTCTTGGTTGTATATGTGATTTATACGATCCAGTTGATTTTATAACCTGTGTTGCGGCTTCATTTTACAAAAATATGCATTTCTAAGTATTTTCATGTACGGTTCAGCGCCACTAATGCGCAAGACATCACCATTTTTGATTGGATATTCTTGTCTTTTTTTCCAACATGAAACCGCATCAAATTCGGTTGCTTTTTCCAAATAGCACATCATGATGTACAAAATTGTGCTGTGCGTCACGACCAAAATATTTTGCCGATAATCAATCGATTCAAGGAAATTACCCACACGCGAAAATGCGGATTCAAAAGATTCAGCTTCAAAACAATTGACCGGATCCCTAAGGAAACATTCCAATGTGGTCGGGCATAATCCCTTTGCACTGTGTCCCGTTAGGTTTCCATAGTTATATTCATTTAGGTGACTATCGTATTTAACCGGTATCCGCAACGCGTCGCCTATGATTTCAGCGGTTTGCTGCGCCCGCGTAATATTTGATGAAACTATATATTCCAAGTTAAAACGTTTTAACTTTGTCGCGATATTTACCGCCTGAATCCGACCGACATCGCTTAGTCCAATACCATCCGTTCCCTGAATTATGTCAGTGGGATTTGCACTAGGAAGATGTCTTAGAAAATATGTCATGCAGGGAGTATAGGACAGAAAAGTGCAGATTGCAAATTAAAAACTTTGTTTAGACGAAACTGTGTGATAAAGTACCATAAAAAGGAGAATAAATGCAGAGAATTTTAAGCCAAGGCGAACATTCAATGGTCTATGTTAATGATAATGAACCAGACATTGTTATCAAAGAAAACAAACAACCCAAAGACGACCCAGGGTATGTGTCCAGGCAACATCGTGGGTATGAAATAATTAATAATATAAACTCACACAATCATGATACAGGCGTAATATTGCCACAACTGGTGGACACAATAGATACCGGCGACAAACAAATCATCAAGGAAAAAATTATACATGGTGTACCTTTTAAGCCACGTATTTATTTTGCATTATCCGAAGAGCAAAAAAATAATGTAGCAAAACAGATGGCAACTTTTTTGAACGCGATGCATTCTTCTTATGAATGTGAACCTGCCCAGGAATCTATTAAAAACACCTTTAATGGAAGATTAAACAATGCCGAAGAAATTATCGCAAAATTTGATGGAGCATTACCAAAAAGTATCGCCGATGGTCTGAGGCATGCCGAACAATACTTGCTGCGTTCCGACTTATCTGATGAAGTCATTGTGATGACACATGGCGATTTAAGAATTCATAATGTGATGTATGACGAAACCACCGGGAAAATTGCGGTAATTGATTTCGAACTGGCGAAAATTGGTAATGTGTATCGTGATTTTGTCGCACATGCCCCCACAAGTTCTATGCCATGGGATTTTACAGTGCGTGTTATCAATTTCTATAACCAGATTTCAAACAAAAAATATCCAATAATTATCGATAAGGAAAAAGTGCAAAATATGCTAATTTATGGCGTAATGCATGAATTCGCCCGATGTGTAAAGCCAGGGGATAACGACAAAGCCAATGGCAAGGATTTTACCGAAATGTATGGTATTTTGGAAACAGTGACCGGTAAGAATTTTGATACCAAATCTGTATTTGAAAAAGCAACAAAGAGTATGCACAAAACAGACTTTGTTCCCGAACAAGTGAACATACCCAAAAGATAACATTTACGCCTCTTTGCGTGGGCGGTTATATCTATCTAGAATCTTGGTCCGCCTACACCCTTTGGGCTACGGCGAGACACCGAATTTTTTTAAGCCCGCGCTTTTTGGCGCGGGCTAACAAAATTTCGTGATGGAGCTGATCGGCCCCGGATCAGGTCCGGGATGATAACAAATTGCATGCGCAATTTATTTTGACTGCACTTCGTTTGTAAAAATCTGTCCGATCAGACCAAAAATTAAAACCGCCGGACGGCGGTTTGAATTTTTGGTGGAGCTGATCGGACTCGAACCGACGACCCCTTGCATGCCATGCAAGTGCTCTACCAACTGAGCTACAACCCCATGTCGGACAAGTATTCTATATTTCTTCTTGCCAAATGTCAAATGTATTTGCTAACCTGTTTCCTGACAACAAGGAGATTTATATATGGACTATCAATCTTTGAAATCAGAAGTTGAACAAAAAACCGCACAAACCATTGAAGTTTTGCGCGGGGAATATGCGGGTTTGCGTACCGGACGGGCGTCGGTTCATTTGCTTGATGGGGTGCGGGTGCAAACATACGGTTCGGATATGCCACTTAATCAATTGGCGACGGTTTCAACCCCGGATAATCAGACACTTTCGGTCACTGTTTGGGACATTGCAAATGTGGGACCGGTTGAAAAGGCGATTCGTGATTCCGGACTTGGGCTTAATCCAATGAGTGCGGGCGGGGTTATTCGATTGAACATGCCGCCACTTACCGAAGAGCGCCGCAAAGAACTTACCAAGGTTGCCGGCAAATACGCCGAAGAGGCAAAGATTTCTGTGCGTAACATTCGCCAAGATGCGATGGGTAAAATAAAACGCGCCGTTACCGACAAAGAAATTTCCGAAGATGACCAACGCAAGTATGAAACCGACTTGCAAAAGGTCTTTGATTCGCGCACCAACGAAATTGATGCGATCGCGAAACAAAAAGAAGCAGACATTATGTCGGTCTAACCAAAACAAAAGCGAAAAACATGTTCAAAATACTTAAAAAGAAGCCCGTTGCCGCGGATGCGGTAAAAATTCCAAAGCATATCGCATTTATTTGTGATGGCAATCGCCGTTGGGCAGAGGCACGCGGTTTACCGCCACTTATGGGACATCGTGCGGGAATTGCAAATTTTGAAACACTTGTCGATTGGTTTATTGCGCGCGGTGTGACGACGGTTACGTTCTTTATCTTTTCAACGGAAAACTGGAACCGGTCCGAAGAAGAAGTAAATTTCCTTATGGATTTATTCTATTCCGAATTGGAAAAGAATTTAAAACATGCAATCGAAAAAAATCTGCGCTATCGGGTTATCGGGACACGTGAAAGATTGCCGAAAAAATTGGCGAAGCTTTGCGACGAATTGGAAGAAAAGTCCGCAGAAAACACCGCGGGTACCGTTGTATTTGCACTGAATTATGGCGGCCAAGATGAAATCGTCAACGCCGTAAATGCCGCGATTGAAAATGGTGCGCCCGTTACGCGCGAAACATTTGAAACTTTCCTTGATACCGGGGAATTGTTACCTATTGATTTAATGGTGCGGACAAGTAATGAATTCAGGATTTCGAATTTCTTGCTTTGGAAATTGGCGTATGCGGAATTGCTTTTTGTGCCAGAGCATTGGCCGGATTTGGTAAAGTCCGAAAAACTGTGGCAATTTGTATTGGATGAATATGCCAAGCGGAATCGTCGCTTTGGTGGCGGCAAAAAAGCAAATTATTCGGGTAAAAAATAATGGGGGATAAAATGTCTGAAACAATGAACAGAGTTTTGATTGCATGCGCTTTGGTGTTGATTATCGGTGTTGCCGCATGGTTGGAATCCATTGGGATTCACGCGGTATATTGGCTTTGCATAGTCATTGGCGTGGCAATGATTGGGGAATTTGCATATCGTTTATGGAATGCACCTCGCGCGGTTATGTTTAATTTAAAAAACCTTGTTTTATTTGGGCTTTTCCTTGGCTTGTTGGGTGTCGATTTCGTGTCGCTTTTGACACTGGGGCATCGCCCGATGTTGCTGTTATTCGTGTTGTGTGTTATATGCGCCGCCGATATTTGTGCATGGTTTTTTGGACGCATGATTGGTGGCGACAAAATGTGGGAAAGAATTTCCGAACATAAAACTTGGGCGGGACAAATTTTCGGTGTTATCGGTGGAACCGCGATCGCCGTTATTTATGGATATTTAACATTGCATGCGTTCGCACCACAGTTGCTTTGGATTGGTATCAGTGTTTCGTTGTTGTCGCAGTATGGTGATTTAACCGCAAGTTTTGTAAAACGCAAATTAAAGATAAAGGATTTTAGTAAACTTCTTGGTGCGCATGGCGGAATTATCGACCGTTTCGATGGGTGGATTTATGTGTTGCCGGTAATTTGGATGATACTTGCGTAAAAGTCTGGGGGGATAAAGATGCATACTATAACAACCATTGTTGCGTTATTGATTGTCCTTGGGGTTGTGGTTTTTATTCACGAACTTGGGCATTTTTTGGCGGCGCGTTGGGCGGGCGTGCGGGTTGATGCATTTTCAATTGGTTTTGGTCCCGCAATTATAAAGTGGCACGACAAACATGGAACGGTTTGGAAAATCGCATGCTTGCCACTTGGTGGATATGTCTCTATTTATGGTCAAGAAGATATGTTCAACCGCAAAAAGTACAATGAATTACCAAAAGAAAAAAAGGTTGGGCATTATTTATCTGTACCGGCATGGAAGCAATTTATTATAATCGCCGCCGGTGTTTTTATGAATTTTGTTTTGGCATGGGCGATTTATTCTGCGATATTTATGTTCAAACCGCGCAATGTTCAACTGCCCGTAATTGGGCAGGTTATTCAGGAAAGCGTTGCTTTCAACGCGGGCGTAAAGCCGGGCGACATCATTGTAAAAATAGATGATGCGGAAATAACAAATTGGGGTGAGTTGGTGATTGCAAAGGAACTTGCCGGTGCGCATGACGCGGATGTCGTAATTTCGCGCAATGGCGAAACCGTAAATGTAAAACTTGCACCGGCGGCGCGTTGGGGATTGGTGGCGGACGGTTCAAAAACCGAATTTCGTAAAAAAGGATTTTTCGGCGCACTTTATGCCGGCGCGCGCGAAACATATTACCAATCACGAACTTTGATTGTGGTTTTAAAACAAATCATTACCGGCGACCGGTCATCAAAACAGTTGGGGTCATTTATCACTATTGCCCAGGTTTCAGGTCAAGCCTTGGCCGCCGGATTCTTTGCATTATTATCCATCATTGCGTTATTGTCGGTAAATTTGGGTGTGATAAACCTTTTGCCTTTGCCGGTGTTGGATGGCGGATATTTGCTGATTTTACTTATCGAAGGTGTGACACGGAAAAAACTTGGTGGCAAAGGTATGGAAATTGTCATTGTGTGCGGTTGGGTTTTCCTTGGGTTCGTGTTCGCACTAACCATGTGGAATGATATAGCGCGGGTATTTGGGTTATGATGAAAAAGATTATTTTTTGTTTGGCTTTGTTTAGTATTGGTGTGGCGCATGCCGGTATTTCGCGTATAAATGTTTCCGGAAACAAGCGTATGGATGCAGAATCTGTTCGTATTCTTGCCGATGTGCGGGTCGGTGAAAATGTTGGCGTCGAACGCGCAAACCAGATCGCAAAAAAATTACAAGAAAGTGGCTATTTTTCCAAAGTATCTGTTAAAAATGTGGGTGATGTATTGGAAATAAAAATTACCGAAGCGCCCATCGTAAACATGGTTACAATCGAAAGTAATGACGAAGTTTCAACCGACGATTTGAAAAAAGAAATAAAACTTGCCGAACGTTCCGCGTTTGATGAATCGGTGATTGGTGCGGATGTTGGTCGCATGCTTACGGTTTACCAGCGCAAGGGTTTCTTTGGCACGAAAATTGAACCGAAAAAGATATTGTTGGATGATAATCGTGTGAATGTTGTTTATGAAGTTACCGAAGGTCATCCGACATATATTGAATCTATTGAATTCGAAGGCAATGAAAAATTCAGTGACCGAACACTGCGCGGGGAAATACTTTCGCGCGAACACGCATGGTGGCGCTTTATGTCGCAATTTGATGTATATGATGAAGATCGCATTCAATACGACCAACAAATGTTACGCCAATTTTATCTGCGCAATGGTTATGTCGATTTCCAGGTCAAAGGTGCCAAGGGAACTTTTACGCCCGACCGGCAATACTATTCTGTGGTTTTCAATGTGGACGAAGGCGAAAAATATAAAATTGGCAAGGTTGATTTGAACAATCCTTTTTCCGATGTGCCGGATGCGGAACTTTTTGATGTTATGAAAATATCGACGGGCGACACATACAATGTTGATGAAGTAGAGGCAACGATTTCCGCCATACGCGGTGCGG
>JAZLCM010000118.1:0-22766 GCA_045614245.1 Candidatus Enterousia sp. | reverse complement strand
AACGCAACCGCCGACCGCCTAAGTCAATTTGCCGCAACAATGAACACAGGACGCGCACAATCATGAACCAATTGCTTGAATCTTTGAAACAACATGGCGCATTTTTTGCACCGGCGACATCAACCGGACAAATAACAATTCTTAATATGAACTTACAAAAAATCCGTGCCGCAACATTACCGACCGAATTTATAAAGTTCTATCAAATATGTGGCGGAATTAAACTTGGGAACGGATATATCTTTGGTCCAAATGAATTTAAAACTGGACGTGAACATCCTGTACCATCAATATGGCAAATCAACCAAGAACTTACCAATTTACCGGTTCTGCGTGGCAAAACTGTATTCGGCCGAAATGATTTATTCTGGTTCGCATTTGATGCAACCGGAACATGTATGATGTTGGACAACTTGGGACTGCGAACATTACGAAAATATGGTGACATATACCGCGCAATCTATGAATGCTTGGCGGGGGGGAAAATTTAAAAATGAAAAAACTATCTATATCTTTATCGGGGCATCAAACAAGTCTATCTTTGGAACCGGAATTTGTTGCTGCCTTGCACGATATTGCAAAGGCAAAGAACAAACCAATTGCAAAAATAATCGACGAAATTGACGAATCACGAACACTTGGGACAAACCTTTCATCGGCTGTTCGAATTTGGATTTTGCAATACTTTCGCAACTAGTTTTTTTACTTTTTGCGCGTCACACCCGCAATCCATATTGTTCCTAAACACGAAACAACAAGTATTATTATCATCCACATATCGCGACCCAATCTGCGATACGCGGTTCGATGCGCACCACAAACTGTGCTATCGATATGCCCGGCGACACCAATTGGTATCGACGCATCAACATTTCCATTTGCCGCCACAAAAGCGCTTATCCCAGAATAATCGGAACGAATAATCGGCACGCCTGATTCAATTGCATATCGACGCACCATATCCAAATGTTGATATGTACCGGGCGTTTTTCCAAACCAATTATCATTAGTTATATTTATAATTGCATGAGGCGTCTTTTTCTGTGGAATCAGTGAATCAGAAAAAATAACTTCGTAACAGATTGCGGGAGCAAACACAAATTTCTTTCCCGATAAATTCATTGTTATCAATTCTGGACCATCACCCGGGGTCAATTGACCCGGTGTCGGAACAAGATTTCCAAACGGACGATATTCACCAAACGGCACAAGGTGCGATTTGCTGTATACGCCGGAAACCGTCGCATCCGCCCGCACCATCAACATAGAATTATATAATTTTCCATCATCAAAATAATTTGCACCAATAACCATCGGTTTATCCAAAACGCGTGCCATAGAAACAACATCACCGGGCATCATAACAAACGGATACGCCGTTTCAGGAAAAACAAGCAAATCATATTCACCTTCGGCTGCGGCTAAATCTGATATAACTTGTATATTATGATTTGCGTTTTGCAACGCCGCCGCACGCGAATGGGTTGCTTTTTGGACTGCACTTTGTGCAGGCTGCACAATTCTCATAACTGGACTTGATGACGCTTCACAACTTTTGCTTGATACATGCACATTTTTAACACCATATAAAACTCCAACTGTGCCAAACATCAAAAAGCATAATAATACGAACCAATTCAAACCCAAATGCCTATCTTTGATAATTTCACAAATTGCCGCAACTATACCGACAATAACAAAAGTCAAACCCAATGCACCATAAAGCGACATAGAATTTGCAATATAGACATTTTGTAATGATATATTTGCAATTGGATTCCATGGAAATCCAGTAAACAACCATTCACGCAACCATAAAACAAGCGTCCAAACGCTTGCAAACAAAAATGGTCTACACGCCGGATTCAGCCGTTTAGAAGAAATTGCAAGGAACGGTACAGGGAAAATTATTCCACCCACAATACCGATACCAATAATCCCAGGCAAAGTCCAAATTGCAAATTGACTTGCCAATTCCGGCACAACATAAATACTGTTCAACACCCACCAAAACATGGCCATTGCATAAACCGCACCAAACGGAAAAACACGCCAAAACTTTCGCCATCCTGAACCCCCGACCAAATACTTTAACGAAAGCAAATATGCACCACCGATTCCCAAAACGGTTGCCCACCACATATTAAATGGTGCGAAACCAAATGTTGCGACAATCGCACAAAACGCATACATAACTGTCCGCCCAAACGCACCATGGAAAAACTTTTTCAACTTCACAACAAAACTTCCGCCCGGGCAACAAGATTCATCGACGCATACGGCAGATTCCGCCGTATACGGGTTTTTATACCCCAATTTTTTTAATATGGTTATTTCCTTTTTTTCCATACGCGTTGCATCTTTATCATTCAAATGGTCATATCCCAAAAGATGTAAAACACCATGCACAACCATATGCGCGACATGTTCTTCGACCGGTATATTTTCGCGCTTTGCTTCTTTTAAAACCGTATCAAGTGATATAAATATATCCCCCAACAAAACATCATCCCCCAGTTCAAAAGACAACACATTTGTGGGTTTATCTATGCCACGATATTTTTTATTTATCTTCTTTATCGTCGCATCATTAACCAAAGTAATCGACACTTCTGAATTTTTGTATACACTGGAAACCGCCGCATTCGCGATTTTTTCAAAATCAATTTTATATTTTTTCCAATGTTTATCTTCTGTGTTCACAAATACGCGCATAACCCTTTACCCCCATATATTTTTATTTGCCAACCAAGTATTTATTTTATACAATTATACCACAAAACAAAGAAGAATAAAATGCAGAATAATTCGCGACCACTTGCCGACCTTATGCGACCAAACACGATTGACGATGTTGTGGGTCAAAAGACATTGCTTGGTGAAAACGGCATTGTCCGCCGTATGGTTGCGGGACATAAACTTTCAAACCTTTTGCTTTGGGGACCACCGGGATGCGGCAAAACGACAATAGCGCGCGCACTTGCGAATTCTGTGGACATGGATTTTGTCCCTATGTCGGCGGTTTTTTCCGGCACTGCGGATATAAAAAAGACCATGGAAATTGCGCGCACAAATTCCGCACTTGGTCGTGGAACACTTTTGTTTATCGACGAAATCCACCGATTTAACAAAACACAACAGGATACATTGTTGCCGTATTTAGAGGACGGAACGGTCGTCTTTATCGGCGCAACCACCGAAAACCCAAGTTTTAATTTGAACAACGCTTTGCTGTCGCGTTGCCATATTGGTGTACTTGAACCATTGGATACGGCGGATTTAGCCGTATTGATTGAACGCGCAGAAAAATTTATAAACAAAAAAATACCACTAACCACAGACGCAAAAAAACATCTTGCGGAAATTTCCGATGGGGATGCGCGCTTTCTTTTGAACACGATTGAATATTTGGTAAACGCAAAATTCAAAAAGAATCTTGATTCCGATGAATTGGACAAAGTTATTCAAAAACGCGCGCCGCTTTCGGATAAAACCGGCGACGAACATTATAATATGATATCCGCCGTTCATAAATCTTTGCGCGCAAGTGATACCGACGCGGCGCTTTATTGGGTTGCGCGCATGATGACCGCGGGCCAAGATCCAATGTACATATTCCGCCGTCTAACAAGATTTGCAATGGAAGATATCGGACTTGCCGATCCGAACGCAATGCAAATGGCACTGACCGCGTGGCAAATATACGAACGCATGGGCAGTCCCGAAGGCGACATCGCCATGACGGAACTTGTTATATACCTTGGCACCGCGCCAAAGAGTATCTCCGCGTACAAGGCCCAAGGTGCATCATACGCCGTTGCGAAACAAACATCTAACCTTATGCCGCCAAAGAACATTTTGAACGCGCCAACAAAAATGATGAAGAACCTTGGGTATGGGAAAAACTATGTTTATGACCCGGAAACCGAATCCGGTTGCAGTGGTCAAAACTGTTTCCCCGAAAGTATGCAACGACAAAGTTTTTATCATCCAATCGAACGCGGATTCGAACGCGAAATTAAAAAGCGTTTGGAATACTGGAACAACCTACGCGCGCGCGCGAATTCAGAAAACTAAAACAATATATTTATTTTCAAACCCGCCGCGAATTCTTCGGCTTCGAACGAATAATCAAAATGCCCGACATATTGCGTGCGACCATATTGCCGAACAATACGACCACCAACCGTTTCTTCGTCATATCCTTTATCGGTCGCCTTGCGCAGATTCGCACCAATCCCGACACGCCAATCCGTCGACACACGCACATATAAATCAGGCGCAAAATCAATATACGCCATTCCATGTTCGTTATTAAAAATCCAACTCGATTTCACAGTAGCCGCCAAAGTCACATGTTCATATTGCTGACCAAACCGAAACCCAAGGTAATACACAGAATCCGCAAAATCCGGCGACCGCAACCGATGCGTTCCACCAAATTTTACGCCACCCAACATATCATAAATCAAATGATTGTCTTCGGAATTTGCAATACGATAAAGCGCATTTAAATCGACACTTGAAAATCCGTTTTCATCGCCATCGAAATCGCGTTGATAATGAAAGTTTCCCCCAACGACCAAACCATCGATGATACCATAATCAAAGTATTGCCCAACACGCAAACCATTTTCAAAATAATCAAAAAGTGTTCGCGACAACAACCGCCCACGCGACGTCAAAAACAAAGGGTCAGATGTATCATCAACCAAACCTTCGGCATGCACCACGCCACAGCACATCAATGCGCCAAAAAATCCAACAAGCAATTTATACATTTAATCTGTACTCATTTTTTATCACATTTATATAAAACAACCGGCGACATTTCGCCGCCGGTTTAAACGCACGGCATTAGAAATAGAATATGACTCTACCACCAACAGATAATTCATTATACTTATCCAACTTACCTTTACCGCTAATAATCTGATGCCAATCCCCACTATCATCTCTCTCCAGTTGATACACGGACAAGTCATTATTTTCCGCGGTATCATAGAAAGATGTTTTACCATACAACTCCAAGGCAAACCAATCATTCGGTTGCCACCCAAGCGCACCTTTGATGGAAGCCTGACTGTGCCAATCATAGTATCCGTACAACGCTTCAAGATTCAATGTCCAATCTTCTTCTAAAACGCTGAATACACCAAGTCCACCTTCAACAAACAATTTCATATCTGAACTATCACCATATATGATATCTAATTCACCCTCATTACCATAATATCCACCTACATTTGAGCCCCTTATACCGTTTCCATAATATTCATCATCAAAATCCACCAACCAAGCACGACCCAAACCATAAATTGTTGATTTTGAAACTTTGTAACCGCCCTTTAAATCCAAAACGTATTCATTTGCAACATCTTGCTGGCGCTCATAGTATGCCGACGCAGTCGCAATCCATTTATCGTTATCAACAAACCGCCATTGCAATCCGGCACCATAGATATTCAGACCACTATCCTTCATACTATCGTCCGGAGTTTCCGGTAAAGACCAATCAAATTTATATTTGGTTGAATCAAAACGTCCCATCAATAAAACAGCAAACCTATCAGTAATACCGTAACTAAAATCTTCTTTGATAGCAAATTGATTCATTGTCCATTTACCAGAAGTATCCGTCATAACCAAATCATCCGGATTTGGAACAAGGATATCATACGACGTCAGTGCAAAATCGTATGATTGCTTGTTATACGAAATATCCGTTATCATACCGAACTTGCCTTCGGTCGGTTGAAAGAACGGATGCGCCAAGTAATACTTGCGCTTTATCTGACTGCGCACCGTTGACGAACGATTTGTTGTATATGTCGCCGATGACGAAGAACCGCCACTGTAATACATCTGACCACGATTGACCGGCGAATAATTATTTGTAGTTGTCGTATACGCAACATTTGATTGTCTAACCGGGGTCGCATATGTGCGCGTTGTTGAACGCGTTTCATACTTTTGATAGTTCACATTTTGATTTGGCCGCGTATACGGTGTTGTCGTATCAAGGTTCGCCGCCGAAGCTCCCCCCATCCCAGAATTTGTCGCACACACCGCCGGCACAGTGCCAATGCACATCGCCAAAGCGAATACAGATACATATCCTTTCATTTCTTTTTACTCCTTAGTTTTATAAGTGAATTATATCACAAAAAAAGCCATTTACAAAGCACAAAAATTACAATATATGGCGTTTGCCGTTCGGGTCGGGCGCACTGACGATACCTTCTTGTTCCATACGTTCCATAAATCCCGCCGCCTTGTTATACCCAACACTTAAACGCCGTTGAATATATGATATTGTCGGCTTTTTATCACGCAAAACATATTCTTTGGCCTGGGCATACAGGTCGGCATCTTTATCACCACCGCCACCCACCACCATTCCGGGGACCGCACCCGCCGGCGCACCCGCGGCATCCGCCCCATCAACAACGCCCGCGACATATTCCGGTTCGCCTTGGGCGCGCAAGAAATCCGCCACACGCGTCATTTCCGCAGGTTCGATAAATGCACCATGTATGCGCACCGGGACACGTCCGGCCTCGCTGAATAACATATCGCCACAGGCAAGCAAGTTTTCCGCGCCTTTTTCACCAAGTGTCGTCATACTGTCGATATTACTGCGCGCCTGGAAAGAAATACGCGTCGGGAAATTAGCCTTGATAACGCCGGTAATTGTCGTCGCATCGGGACGCTGGGTCGCCATAACCAGGTGGATTCCCGCGGCACGCGCCTTTTGCGCCAACCGTTGGACACAGGCTTCGACCTCTTTACGCGCAACCCCCATCAAATCTGCGACTTCGTCAATCACGATGACAAGGTATGGCATATCCGACAAATCAACCGTTTGCGTTTCATATTCTAATTCACCGGTTTCTTCATTCGTACCAACGGCGACCTGCTTTGTGACGACCTCGCCCGCGGCGCGTTTTGCGGCAACCGCCTCGTTATATGCCTCTATATTCTGGACACCGAAATCAAGAAGACGTTTATATCGCAACTCCATTTCTTGGACCGACCATTTAAGGCCGTTCACCGCCGCATTCGGATCAAGTTTTATAATCGGCGTAATAAGATGCGGTATGTCGTCCCAAAAACCAAAATCAACACCCTTTGGGTCAATAATCATAAGTTTGCATTTGTCCGGAGTAAAGTGATAAAGCACCGACATAATAATTGATTGTACGAATACCGACTTACCCGACCCAGTGCGTCCCGCAATCAACACATGTGGCATCTTAGCCAAATCAAAATACATCGGGTTGCCACCAATATCAACACCCAACGCCAACGGAATTTTATATTTTGAATTTACAAATGCGTCGTCGGCAACCAAACCTTGGAATCGCACAGTTTGCCGATTCAAATTCACCATTTCAACACCAATAAGTTCTGTGCGCGGAATATGCGCAATACGAATATTTTCAGTCGCCATCGCACGTGTCATATCCTTCACAGTTTTATTTATATCAACCATTCGCACGCCACTGTCGGGCTTGAATTCATAAAGTGTCACAATCGGCCCAGGGCGAATCCCAACGACATGACCATTCACACCGTATTCAGAAAAATGAATCTCCATCGCACGTGCGTTTTGTTTTAACTCTGGCGTAACAACACTTTTACCAAAATTAGATTTTTCCAAAAATTCCGGATCCGGCAATTCGTATTCTATCGCTTCCTTGCTTTGCGAAGCCACACGCCGACGCACAGGTTTCCTGCGTGGTTTCGGTTTTTCTTCTTCCTCTTCTTCCTCGTCGGATTCTTCTTCCTCTTCAACATCTTCTTCATCTTCGGTTTCTATCGGTTTCATCAAATGAAATGCGGTCAATACCCAACGCACTGCACCGATGGCATTACGAACGATTCGCATAACATCGGCAAAACTAATGTGTAACAAAATCCCAGCAATCATAAAAAATCCACAAAGACACAAAATTCCAATTACTATTGAACCCGGCCCAATCAACGAAGAAATATCCGCAGATGCGACGGCACCAAACATTCCGCCATATGTTGTTCTTGGCGCAATCAATCCAAAACCCGCCGCACCCAAACATATTGCAACAAATCCACGCAAGATATTATATTCCGGCGTCCCATCACGCTCAGCCCCAGACATCAAAATCAAACCATATCGCGCAACACACAGAAATAAAAACAAAGTCGGAACATATCCAATCATATACCGAAACAGACCGACAAAATTTCCCATTAAACTTTGACTTCCAAAATTTCCCGCCGCCGCGACACCATCCAAATAAGGATTATGAAAAAGCAACGCAACAATCGACCAAACGGCGAAAATTAAAACCGCAAAACCACACAACTTTGCGACAAGACCGCGCAAAGCACCCGAAACACTTTCCGGCAAAAATTTTGACTGACTGCTCATACCGCGAACATTATATCATAAAAAAACCGAAAAAGCACCACGAAACGAAATATTATTTATTGCGAGTGTATGTAATACTGCGAACAACATCCGCGGCAACCATACCGATAAATGCGCCAAGTATAACATCCGACGGCCAATGTGCACCGACACAAATTCGCGACAAACCGATTACAATCGCCAACGTCCATGTGAACCACTTTGCACGCGGCACCAATAAACCAATCATTACAAGTCCCGCAAAAGACGCAAAAGTATGTCCCGACGGCATAGAATGAAACGCCCAATCACGCGCAAACGGGTAAAATCCGGTCATACCCAACGCTTCATAAAACACGGGGCGCGCGCGCCCAATCAAAACCTTTAAAATAACACCAACAAACGATGCAAGGAAAACCGACGCAAAAACCATAAAAGCATAACTATTTTTCACACGATTATAAACATCGCTAAAAAAAGACTTTTCCTGTGTCCGCAAAAATTTCCTTAAATAAAAAATGCACAATGCAATAAAAGAAACAACCAACCAAACCTTGGCACCAAAGACTATGCCGACATATTCACACGCCACACAATCAAAAGAACGCAAAAAATTGAACAGCGGAATATCAAAATAAAAAATTCCCGCAAACACCAAGCCCAGTGTTATAACAAAACCAATCAAAATTCTACGCCAGTTTAATTTATTTTCATGTGTGATAAACATATCAACAAACCTTTTATTCTTCATAATTTAACAATCGACTATAAACCTTCGGATCGGTCAAAATTTGAACCGCCACCGACATAGCCAACAAATCTTCATCTTCACCATTTGTAATCGTTGGACAACCACGACGCACCGATTCAGCGCTAACACTGGTGTCACCGTTATAATCATGCCAACGAAAATCCCCATTGATAACATTTACAAAGAAAGCGCTTTGCTGCGCACCCGTTCGTATATTTGATAAACACACAACTGGAAATATTCCGCGTCCATCAATCCTGCGTCCCTGACCGGTCTTAATAGACTTATTCAACAATTCCAACGCACCACCGTTACTAAGCGTCAATGTTGATGCAATGCGCGCATTTCCAGATGTCGGCGTCCCAATCAATACACCACGACCATTTTCATAAAAAGTTGCCGCAACCGCTTCGGCGGTGCCACGCGTCATATTCGAAACAACGACAACTACATGCGCATCGGTCACAGCATAATCTGCTGGAACAACTTCAATTTCATCACGACTGTTTTCAATAATACGCATAATTGATTTTTGCCCGACAAATAATCCCGCCAACTTTGCCGCCGCACGTTCATCTGCGCCATCCGCTGCGCGCAAATCCAAAATAACACCCGAAACATCAGGATGTTTCTTTAACGCCTCGCTAATAATAGACACCGCACTGTTTGATATCTTGTTTACGATGATATCAAGTATTCCACCATTTGCATCATCCATAAAAACAACATCTGCATCTGCAATCACAATCGTTGCACGTCGCACAACAACACGCCGCTGACCGGATGGAGTAAGCAATGTCATTTTAACCGTTCCCGAATTAAAGCCTGACATCATCGACGCCAATGCAGAATCAGAAATTTCCGAAACCAAAGTTCCATTTATTTCACCAATCAAATCACCGTCATGTATTCCCGCCGAATCAGCCGGCGAACCTTTATACACACCCAACACACGAAAGTTTCCGCGTTCATCACGCGCACCTTCGATACCAACACTGGTAAGTATACGACCATCATTTACGACGGTGAGGTCATCGGCAAATATATACCGACCATTTTCATCGATTCCGCGCATCAAAGAATCAACGACCGCACGATAAATATCCGCTTCACTTGCCGCGGCCATTGATGCATCGCGTTCCCGCATTTTTAACACCAGCGCAGTTGTAATTTCACCAAACGCGTTCCAATCGCGCGATTCCGGCGCCGGATAATTTCCAACAATCGTATCACCCCAAACCAAGACAACGCGTTCATCAGTCGCCGCAATGTGCGCATTTTGATTCAGATTTTCTAAACCTTCGATGGCAACATTTATGTTTTTCCCGCCCCAGCTAACACTTGCTAATTTTTCATAAATTTCAGCAAATCCACGCGACATATTAAAAACATTTATACCACTTTGAATCGGTTCATCTTCAAAGAACAAACTGTCGGCGAACACACCCGTCAACGACGCCATCCAAACAAAGCCACCGAAAAATATTTTCAATAAACGTTTCATATCTCCCCCTCCTTTACCGATTCATTTAGTATTTCGTTTCACGCAAATTAAAGTGATACAAAATAACGTTTGAAATATACATACTGGTCAATGTTCCCATCACAATCGAAAACGCCATCGCAAGTGCGAATTCTTGCAACGCAAGCCCACCAAACACATAAAGTCCAACCAACGCCAACATCGTCGTAATACTTGTCATAAGTGTTCGCGACAACATCTCATTCACCGACAAATCAATCAATTCATCCATCGGCATCTTGTGATACTTTTTAATATTTTCATCGATTCGGTCATAGTTCACAACTTTATCATTAATCGAATACCCAACACCCATCAAGATAACCGCAATCGCCGTTTGATTAAATTCAAGTCCGGTTACCGAAAAGAACCCAAACATCAACACAAAATCAAACACCAACGATACAAAAGAACCGACCGCATACCCCCCACGATAACGAATCCAAATATAAACCGCCATCAATATAAACGACACCAAGACCGCCAAAATACCACCGCGCACCAATTCGCCACCAATCTTTGGTCCGACAATTTGGACCTGGGAATAATTTACCCGTTCGCCCAAAATATCTTTGATTTCACGCACGCGTTCATTTTGTTGTGCATCGGTCGCGCCCTTTGGCAAGCCCACACGAATCAGAATCGCATCACCATCAACCGATTGCAACTCCGGATTAAACTGTGCCAAATCATGTCGCATTTTATCAACGGTATAATCGGGTTCGGTCGCCGTAACCTCCATAGAAATACCACCGGCAAAATCAATACCATAATTCAACCCCTTGAAACACAACGAAAGAATTGAACCTAAAATCAACGCACCCGAAATCCAATACGACAATTTCCGATACTTCATAAAATGCAGTTTCATAACCAAACCCCTTACTTTTTCACATAACCAATTTTTTTATTTTTCCCATGCATATAGAAATCAATCAACACACGCGACAACCATATACATGTAAACAACGTAGTGATAACACCGATGGACAGTGTAACCGCGAACCCACGAATCGGACCAGCGCCGAATTGGAACAAAATGAGTGAACAAATAAGGTTCGTAAGTTCACCGTCCAAAACGGTCTTCATCGAACGATTAAATCCGGAATCCACAGCACGCAATGGTGTTGCACCCGAACGAATTTCATCACGAATCCTTTCGAACGGCAAAATGTTTGCGTCAACCGCCATACCCAATGTCAACACGATACCGGCGATCCCAGGCAAAGTCAACGTCGCACCCATCAATGCCGACACACCAATAATCATCGCCAAGTTCACCAACAACACAATATCCGCAATCAAGCCAAACATGCGATACACAATTATCATAAACACCATAATCAAAATAACACCGACCAAGCACCCAACCTTTCCCTGGGCAATCGTATCGGCGCCCAGTCCGGCACCAACGGTCCGTTCTTCGATAACCTGTAACGGCGCAGGCAACGCACCACTGCGCAACAACACCGCCAAATCTTTCGCCCCCTGGAGGGTAAAGCCACCGGAAATTTGACCGCGCCCACCCGGAATCGGTTCACGAATCGTTGGTGCAGACAAAACCTTGCCGTCCAAAACAATCGCAAATCGTTCGTTCACATGTTCGGTGGTAAGTTTTGCGAATCGCCGCGCACCGGTCGCGTCAAACACAGTCGTCACAACCGGCATATTATTTTGGTCAAAATCCGCCTGGGAATCTTTTAGACTTTCACCGGAAACCTCTATACGCGAATAAACCGGCACCATACTCCATTGCGATTCCATATACGGCAAAAACTCCGTTCCCGCGGGTGCGACACCGGACGCCAACTGTTCCGGCGTAACATTTTCATTTACCAAATGAAAAGTCATCTTTGCGGTTTTACCAATCAGTTCTTTGATATGTTCCGGATTATCAACACCGGGCAATTGCACCAAGATATATTTTCCACCCTGACTTTGAATAGACGGTTCTTTGGTTCCCAACGCATCAATACGCCGCCGCACGATTTCAATACTGCGCGCAAGTGCATCTTGAATCATTTCTTGCTTTTGTTTTTCCGAATACGAAAGCGTCAAAGTATTTCCCGACGAAGAAATATCCACCGTATCGCCAAGAACACCTTTTAAACGCCCCTTGGCCTTGGACACTTCGTCATCTTCGCGCACGGCAAGCGACACAACACCATCAACATTTTTAAGTCCCGAAAAACGAATCATGCCTTTATCGCGATCAATCATCGCACTGCGCACTTCGTCATAAAGTTGCACAGATTTTTCATCAAGCATCGTTTTGGTATCAACCTCTAACAAAAGTTGCGCACCGCCCTTTAAATCAAGTCCCAAAGATATTGGGTGCATCCACGACGGGAAATATTTTGCCGCGCCCGGCACCATGGTCGGCACCGAAAGCAACACACCAAATATCGCAACAAAAACAACAAGAAGTTTTTTGAACATCACACAAACCTTTTACTTAACTTCAACACTTGCAACGGCATTCTTGCTAACCTCTATCACCACGCCCGGTGCAATTTCCATTTCGATAGTTTTTTCACCAACACTTTTTACCGTTCCATAGATACCGGCCGCCAAGATACGATTGCCAACCTGGATACTATCGACCATCTTTTGATATTCCGCCATACGACGCTTGTTCGGGCGCACCATAAACAGGTAAATTACCGCGAACACAATTAAACAGTAAAGCAACAAACCACCCCAACTACCCTGTTGTGCGGGCTGTGCCGCGGTATCCGCGACCGTTTGCACTGTATCAACAACTGCGACTTCTTCCATGATTTATTTCTCCTTTTTTAATTATTTCTGACCCAACGATAGACAAAAAAACGCCAAATGTAAAGAAAATAGTGGGATAGTGGAAAGTGGAAGTGTTTTGACGATATCCGACATTTAGACTCTCTCGAACCAGCCATCGATTTCTGTAATCGGGATAAATTTATACACAGGGCGACCATGATTGCATTCACCGCC
Source organism: Candidatus Enterousia sp. (assembly GCA_045614245.1). Taxonomy (GTDB): domain Bacteria; phylum Pseudomonadota; class Alphaproteobacteria; order Rs-D84; family Rs-D84; genus Enterousia. The sequence continues at coordinate 9,128 of JAZLCM010000118.1, read as the reverse complement.
ACGCTCTGTTTTTTCAATATCACGCAACAGCGCATCCATTTGTTCCATATTCAACTTTTGACCGGCACGCACAGAATGATGACATGCGTAATTCGCCAATTTCAAATGTAACTTTTCCTGTAAACCACTTGAATGCCCGTATGCACGAACTTCGTCCGCAATTGCATGCAACACCGCCGCCCAATCCATATCCCAATCGGCGGGCTTTTCAAAAATAGCAACCGCATCATCACCAAACGCGTCGACATGCAAACCGCTGTTACGCAAATCGTCCGCAATCGAAAGCACCGCAACGACATCTTCAACGCGCAGACGCACCACTATCGGCGTCAGCAACGGTTGCGATTTGATGGTATGCGTTCGCAACCTTTCATATGTAATGCGTTCATGCGCGGCATGTTGGTCCACGACAACCAAACTATCCGTCGTCGCGGCAAGAACATATTTATTTGCAATCTGACCAATCACACGCCCCAATGGCATATTATCAAAAATATCATCAACATTGTTTTGAACAGGTGCGGATTGCATTTCATGTATTGCGGAAAAATCAGACATCAATTCCCGCGCGAAAGGATTTTGCGGCGTATTTGGTGAATGCACCATCGGCGCCGTTGATACGGGTCGCAAGTGTGGTGTAACAATCGGCGCATTACCAAAAGAAATTTTATTTTCAAAACTTTGCGCAACCGCGGCCGGCGCACCGTCCACCATGTTTTGTGCCAACACTTCACGCAAGGCCTTGATAATAAACGCCCGCACATGCGAAGGTTCTAAAAAATGCACATCATTTTTTGTCGGCGAAACATTGACATCAACATTTGCCGACGGCAAAGTCAAATACAACGCACACAGCGGAAATTCCCGCGCATGCATAACATCCATATACGCCGCCCGCAATGCACCGACCAAAACCTTATCTTTGACCGGCCGACCATTTACAAATAAAAATTGGTCCACCGACGAAGCCCGCCGCAGTGTTGGTTCGGAAATATACCCCGAAAGTTTCATTGCCCCCGATGATGATTCCGCCGAAACGACGCGCATACGACCGCGCACATCATCACCCATAACGGCAACGATTCGGTCAAGTAACGCTTGGTCTTTTTCAAAACGCCATTTATTATTTAGAACAAAACCAACATCTGTCCGCGCCATGGCAAGTCGTTTTATCACATCCAACACCGCCATGGTTTCAACCCTGTCACTGCGCAAGAATTTCAACCGCGCAGGTGTTTTTGCAAATAAATTTTGCACACGAATACGCGTTCCGTTTTGCCAATCCGAAGGTTTAATTTCGCCGGTATTACAATCCAAATGCCAACCATTTGCGTCCGCACCATTGCATGTGTCAATTGTCATATCGGACACAGACGCAATCGACGGCAACGCTTCGCCACGAAAGCCCATAAAATTTATATTCAACAAATTATCGTCCGGCAATTTAGATGTGGCATGTCGCATAGTGCAACTTTTCAAATCATCCACCGACATGCCCGAACCATTATCAACAACATTTATCAGTGTTCGACCACCATCGTGGACATCAACGATAATTTGACTTGCGCCGGCATCAAGTGCATTTTCAACCAATTCTTTGACAACACTTGCGCCGTTTTCCACAACTTCGCCGGCGGCGATTTGGTTGACAAGGTAATCAGGCAAAAGCCTTATGGACACTATGCGCCCCTATTCTTTGAATTTAACTTCTAAAATTTCGTATTCGCGTTCACCCGACGGCAACCGCACAACACAGGTATCACCAACGCACCGACCAATCAAAGCGCGTCCAACCGGCGAAGTACATGATATAACCTGTTTCCCGTCGGATTCGATATCGGATAAAATTCGACACTGCATACGATTACCGTTTTCATCTTCGCATACAACGCGTGCGCCAAAAACGACACGGTCACCCGACAAAGAATCAACATCAATAACCGCCGCATTATTTACAAAATCTTCCAAGTATTGAATACGTTTATCAATTTGCCGCTGTTTTTCGCGGGCGGCACTGTAATCCGCATTTTCCGACAAATCGCCAAGCGACCGCGCCCACTGTACAGTTTTAAGTATTTCGGGTCTTTGCACTTCTTTCAAATCTTTTAATTCTTGTATCAGTGTTTCAAAACCCTGCTTTGATATCGGTTTTTTATCCATCTTATAATTCCTATGTTTGTATCCTGAACATTATAAATCTTCATTTTAATTTTGCAATTAGGAAATAAACAGGCTATACTTTCCAAGTAAACGCAACTAAATATGTTACAAAGTCGAATTCTTTCACGATTTTTATTCAAACGCTTTTTCAAAGGCGTCGGTTTAGTTTTGCTTATTGTATGCGGAATCATATTCGCGGTTACATTTGTTGAAAGGTTACCCGGATACCCAACTGCATTACTTGCATTAAATGACGCATGGATACGACTTGTTGAATATGTTCCGATGTTTTTACCACTTGCGGTATTTATGGGAACATTGGTCGCATATTATACACTTACGCGGTCCAGTGAAGGTGTGATAATTTCGGGCGCGGGTCTTTCCCCGTATCAAATTGCAAAGCCTTTTTTACTTGGCGCATTTATAATTGGTGTCTTTGCCACAACTGTAATAAACCCATACGCGGTTGGATTACGTTCAACAAACATCAATTCTGAATACCTAAGGTTGGTTGACGGCAAAATATGGATTCGCGAATTTTCAAATGATGAATATACCACTATCATGGCAAAAAATATGACCCAAGATAACGACAACTTAATTTTTCATGACACAGTAATTTTCGTTCAAGACTCAGATTTCAAACTAAACGCGCGTATCGATGCCGAACACTTAACTCTTTCTGAAACCGGACTTGAAACCGCGGGTGCAAATATATTTGACGCAACCGGTCAAAACCATGCCGGCACATGGAACAAAACAACAAAAATAACCCCGAAAACGGTCCTTGATCGATACTTGCAACCCGACCAGATTTCATTTTGGCAATTACCACAGTTCATAAAGAAAATGTCTGGTGTTGGGATTCCCGTTCGTGGGCATATGATTCAATTTTGGACTCTGCTCTTTTTACCACTAAGTATGATTGCAATGGCGACGCTTGGTGTTGCATTTTCCCAAACGCATCAACGCCGTAATCATAGTTTCGGCACAAAATTTGCCATCGGGATTCTTACATGTTTTATTCTTTATTTTCTTTTGAATATATTTAGTGCACTTGGTGCAAACGGTACACTTCCGCCATTGCTTGCAATTATCGCGCCACCACTAATAATCATCGCGGCGGCTGGCGTTTTCATTGCCGGTTTTGACACGATATAAAGAAAGGAGATTTTAAAATGCCACTGCGCAAAAAAAATTCGAACATTTGGAAAATTATCGCATGTATACTTATTGTTGCACTTGTTGTATTGATGATAATATATTTTCCACCAACCAATAATGTAACCGAAGTCGTACTGTATCAATAATGAACTATATTGATGTTTTTTTAGAAGCCTTGTCCGCCGAAAAAGGACGCAGCAAAAACACATTGGCAAGCTATGCCAATGATTTGCACATGGCGGATGCGACGATAAACGGCGGTTTGGTGAACGCCACCGAAGGGGATATTCAAAAATACCTTGGTGAATTGGACGCATGTCCAACATCAATCGCCCGCAAAGCCAGTGCACTACGCGGATTTTATAAATTCCTTATGCTGGAACACATCATTACAAAAAATCCCGCTGCAAACATTGAATTACCAAAGCGCCCCAAACCATTGCCGAAATTACTTTCGACCGAAGAAATTGAATTATTGATATCTTCGGCGGGCGATATCCGCAATGCAACACGTTTGCGTGCAATGATAGAATTGATTTATGCGTCGGGTCTGCGCGTGTCGGAACTTTGCGAATTGCCGATGACGGCACTTTTGGGCGACCGCCTTTTGATACATGGCAAAGGTTCCAAAGAACGCATTGTACCCATGCATGCCGAGGCACAAACCGCCCTTGCCCGATGGTTGCGACTTCGCGAGACAGAAGAATCAAAATATGTATTCCCATCACGCGGAACATCGGGTCATATAACACGCGACGGATTTTTCAAGTTGTTAAAAAAATGCGCAACACTTGCCGGAATTTCCCCGTCACGCGTTGGACCGCATGTTTTGCGGCATTCTTTCGCATCTCATCTTTTATCACACGGTGCAAACCTGCGTGCGATTCAAACAATGCTTGGACACGAAGACATATCGACAACACAAATCTATACGCATGTTTTGCCCGAAAAACTGCAGCAGGTTGTTGCCGAACATCATCCGCTTTCTAAAACCCAAGGGACACAAGCATGATAAAAAAATGTGATTTTCCCGGTTGCACGCGTGCCGGCACATGTCGCGCACCAAAGACACGCGATTTAAAAGAATACTGGGCTTTCTGTCGCGAACACGCCGCCGAATACAATAAAAATTGGAACTATTACGCGAACATGACCGCCGATGAAATCGAAGAAGATTGGGAACGGCAAACATTCGGCACACCAATTGGCAAACGTTCAAAACAAGATAGCGCCGATTACATAAAGTTCCTTAACGATTTTATTACCGGTCGTTCCACCTTTGATAAAATACCGCCCAAAAAATCGTTACCATCGACGATTGTCGCGGCATTCAAAACATTTGAATTACCGATTACCGCGACTTGGCGTGAAATCGGCACAAAATATCGAAGTTTGGCAAAAAAATACCACCCCGACACCGCAAAAGGTTCCGATTCATCGGGTACCGAATTTGCCAAAATATCCGCCGCATACCAAACATTAAAAAAGCATTTTGGCAAATAAGAAATTTTTATGGCACATTTCTTAGGCTTGTGCTATGTTATCACACACAAAAAGGATTTTTTACATGTACGATGTTATTATTTTGGGTTCTGGACCGGCGGGTTTAACGGCGGCATTGTATTGCGGACGCGCAAATAAAAACGCACTTGTCTTGGGCGGCGACACACTTGGCGGACAAACGGCTGGTATCGCAACATTGGAAAATTACCCTGGCTTTCGCGGATCCGGTTTTGACCTTATTCAATTTATGAAGGCCCAGGCGGAATCTTTTGGTGCCAAGATTGAAATGAATACTGTTGCACATATTGAAAACGGCGCAAACGGAACTTTTATCTTGACCGACACACATGGCAAGAAATACGAAACCCGCGCCGTTATTTTGGCAACGGGCGCAAGTCCGCGCAAACTTGAAATTGCCGGCGCACGCGAATTCTTTGGTCGTGGCGTTTCATATTGCGCAACATGCGATGGATTTTTCTATGGTGGGAAAACGGTATTGGTCATCGGTGGTGGAAACACCGCATTGAATGACGCGCTGTATTTGGCGGACATTGCAAAAACCGTAAAAATTGTTTATCGCAAGGCGGCATTTACCCGGGCCGAGGCGATTATCCGCGACCGCGTTGCGGAAAAATCAAATATCGAATGCATATTTAACACAGAATTAAAATCTATATCGGCAAAGCCGAATTCCGAAAATGGCGAACTTGTTGCAACAACAACAAATGGCGAACAAATTATCTGTGATGGAATTTTCGTTGCAATTGGACACGAAGCCAACACCGACTATTTAACCGAAGATATCAAACGCGACGATTTGGGTCGGCTTAGCCCCGATGCATTACCACGCGGAATGTTTGTTGCCGGCGATGTTCATTCAAATATAAAAATGCAAATCGCAACGGCGGTCGGCACGGGCTGTACGGCGGCAATGGACGCGATTGCCTACCTGAACGCGAACGCACAGTAAATAAAAAGGATACAAAATGTTGGATATAAAATTTATTCGTGAAAACCCAGATATTGTAAAAAACGCATGTCGGGTAAAGAACTTTCCCGATGTTGTTGATGACATTTTGTCATTGGATGTGCGCGTTCGTGAATTAAAGACTATCACGCAAACAAAAACCGCCGAAAAAAATAAAATATCGCGCGAAATTCCAACCGCGACGGACAAGGCGCCACTGATTGCAAAGTCTAAACAAATCAGTGAGGAAATTGCAAATGATTTGGCAGAATTGGACGAAAAAGAATCAAAACTAAACGACCTTTTGCACCGCGTTCCGCAAATACCATCGGCGGATGCACCAATCGGCGCGGATGATTCCGCAAATATAGAGGTTCGGCGTGTCGGCACACCGCGAAAGTTCGATTTTACACCGCGGCCACAATGGGAATTGCTTGAAATGAACGGTTGGTGGATGCCGGAAAAAATCGCGGGTATTTGCGGGACACGCGTTTATGCGCTTGCCGGCGAATTGGCGGAACTTTCATTGGCAATTCAAACATATGTGATTCAAAAACTTATTGGCAAAGGTTTCAAATATATCGAATGTCCATCGATTTCTAAACCACAAACTATATTTAACGCCGGACATTTTATGGGCGCGGATTTATCGGTTATGAATAATGATGTTTTTATGCTGACCGATACCGACCGTTGTTTAACCGGCACCGCAGAAATTGTTTTAAATTCTTTGCATGCAGATGAAATTTTATCCGAAAACGATTTACCAATAAAATACGCGGGCTTTTCGCCATGTTTCCGGAAAGAAGCGGGTGCCGCCGGTCGCGACACACGCGGAATTGTTCGCGTTCATCAATTTAACAAAGTCGAACAATATGTATTCTGTAAACCGGAACAAAGCGATGAAATGCACGAACACATATTGAATAACCTGTGCGAAGTTGTTGCCGATTTGGAATTGCCGTATCGCGTCATCGCAAACAGCACCGGCGACATGGGATTCAACAAAGTTAAAATGAACGATGTCGAAGCGTGGTTTCCGTCCGAAAACACATATCGCGAATTGGGGTCTTGTTCATCAATTGGTCAATTCCAGGCACGTCGCACAAATACACGCTATCGCGAAAACTCAACCGGCGAAGTAAAATTTGTTGCAACATTGAACAACACCGGAATCGCCCTGCCCCGCGCGTTGGTGCCGGTAATTGAAAACCACCAAAACGCCGACGGTTCGGTCAACATTCCGAAAAAACTGCAACCCCTGATGGGCGGCCGAACAAAGATTGGTGGAAAACATTAAACAAAAAATCGCCCAACGGGCGATTTTTTTTATCTTTCTATTTCACGACGCAACATAAAGTGATTATTGGCCAACACCATGCATTTTACAAACCTAAACAACCCGCCATTAATTTGCAAATGCACCAATTTAATCATCCGCATAAGTCTTTCTTCGCGGTCGCGCGGAACAAATCCATCATGCATTTTGCTTTCAACATAATTGCGTGTCGCAATAAAAAAGTTCATTACAACCCGCCGCATATGTCGATTTAAATTCAGTAATCTATAACTGCGCAAATAACTAAAATATTTAAAATAACGCCAGTTATTAATATCTTTTGCTTTGTGCAAATTATCCATCGCCTTGGTAAGCACCCTGTATTGTTCGCCCGATACCTTGTCCGCAATTCTTTTCAATTTTTCTTCATAATATTCAACGATTTTTTGCACCGTATAGGCGACCGTTTTTTGATAATCGATCAATTTTGCCTTTTCATTTAATAATTGCTCCGGATTTCCGATTTTGGCATAAAGTTTTGCAATCGCGTCGTCCACTAATTTCTTGTCATAATCACTAATACCTTTGTTGCTTTGCTCGTGTTCAAAATATTCACGCACCGCAGTAAAGAACGGGTCAAACGCCTTGTGTCATGCCCTTGGGTCCAAACAAGACATTTGCGTTCCCAACGTCACACAGGCATATTTTAAAAAGTCTTGGGGATTTTGCGCATTGGCAAGCAATTGTTTCACAGCATCACGCATAAGTTCATATTTTTCCACAGAACAATCACCAGACTCGTTCAGAAATCGCCGTCTATAATAATCCGCTATTCTGCGCGAATTGCCGCCGCAATTCTTTGTTTGTAATTTTCCGACATAACCCCACGCCTCTTTTTCACCCAACCACACTATATCACAGAACGCACAATATTTGTTATTTATTTTTCGACCCAAATACAAAATTACACAGACTACGAACACCGTTTAAAACAAAACCACCGGTTAACATTATAGATTTGTCTCTTAACAAACACATTGCATCAAAAGCTTCTTGTTTCGATTTATATTTGCATATCTTTTTTTCATCTATACCATAGGCATTTTCATCACTATAAAACATATAATCACGCACACACACCATAATATCATACACACACTGCGCAACTTCTTCATCCAAACCGAATAAATTATACCTTTTAAAAACAAGTATCCCCAATTTCTCCGTACTTTCATCAAATTTTTTACCCGGGACACAATACACAGTTGGCGCAATCGCCACTTCGTACAAGAAAACCACCGACAGCCAACAATCTCTATAACTTTCATCTTGCAGTCTGCTGGGCTCAACCTTTCTCACCAAAGCAGAATGCAAACGCAATAAACTATTTGAAGCCTGTTTTTCAAATGTTCTTCTCATATCATGCCCTTTTATTAATCACTACAACAACTATATACCAAAATATACAATTGTCAAATTTTTTAACATAATTTGTTGAAAGCGCAAAAATATATGATAAAATTTCTTGCTAAAAAAAGGTGTTATATATGAAGATTCGTAATATCGCGATTATTGCGCACGTTGACCATGGAAAAACGACATTGGTGGATAACATGCTGAAACAGGCGGGAACTTTCCGCGAAAACGAACGCGTAGATGACCGCGTTATGGACAGTGGCGACATCGAACGCGAACGCGGAATCACTATTTCGGCAAAGCCTACATCGGTTTTATGGCACGATTACAAAATAAACATCGTTGATACACCGGGACACGCGGACTTTGGTGGCGAAGTGGAACGCATTTTGTCCATGGTTGACGGCGTTGTTTTGCTTGTCGACAGTGCCGAAGGTCCCCTGCCCCAAACTAAATTCGTTTTGTCCAAGGCGTTAAAATTGGGACTGCGCCCGATTGTATGTATTAACAAAGTTGACCGCGGCGACGCGCGACCAGACGAGGTTTTATCCGAAACTTTTGACCTGTTTGATAAACTTGGGGCGGACGATGCGCAACTTGATTTTCCATACCTTTATGCGGTTGGGCGCGATGGTTGGG
>JAZLCM010000117.1:0-5735 GCA_045614245.1 Candidatus Enterousia sp. | reverse complement strand
CATTGGCGGGGTGCGCAGCGGAAATTTGCAAACACTTACTACGGACGATGCCGCGGTTATCGCGAAATTGCCAGATGTGGCGGCGATTACCCCGGTCCAGTCGTCCGGCGCCCAGGTTGTATATGGAAACAAAAATTGGTCTACATCAATGATAGGTGTGTATCCAGATTACACAACTGTGCAAAGTGTTGATATTGAATACGGTGCTTTTTTCGACGACAGCGCGGTGCGAAATGCATCAACATACGCGGTGATTGGACCAAAGACCGCAACCGAACTTGGTATGGATAAAAACCCGGTCGGCGAAGTGATTCGTATTCAAAATGTGCCGTTCGTCGTTATTGGCGTTGCCAAAGAACGCGGCGATACGGCGATGGGTTCCCAAGACGACATGATAATGATACCGATTACAACACTAAAAAAACGTCTGCAGGGCAGCAAGTTTCCAAATTCAGTAAGTATGATTGCGCTTAAACTTTTCCAAGACGCGGACAATTCGGTCGTGATTGACCAAATTTCCGCCCTGCTCCGCGACCGGCACCGGTTAAAAGACGGCGACGAAGATGACTTTATGGTTATGGATATGCGACAAATTATGGAAACAATGACAACGGTTACGGGGTATTTGAAACTTTTGCTAATCGCAATAGCGGCGGTATCATTACTGGTTGGTGCGATTGGCATTATGAACATGATGTTGGTATCCGTTGCGGAACGCACACGCGAAATTGGCATAAGGAAAGCCATCGGCGCACGCGAAGCCAACATAATTACGCAATTTTTGGCGGAATCAATCATGATATCTTTTATCGGTTCAATGATAGGTCTGGTACTTGGGGTTGGCCTTTCCCAAGGCATAGGACGATTTATGTTGGGTTACAATGTGCCGTTTAGTTTATGGCCGGTTGTTCTTTCGATAACTGTCGCGGTGGTTGTCGGCCTTGCATCCGGCGTAGTCCCCGCGATAAAGGCGGCAAAACTTAACCCAATTGACAGTTTGCGGTATGAATAGTTTTATTTTGAAAATTTTCGTGCCATATCGAACAATAATGGGGTATGCACTTTAAGTTTTTTTGCACGTGAATTTAATGCGTGCAATGCGGATAGCCCCTCAACAGTGCCGACCGGTTTTTCACCATTGGCAATCGCGACACCGGCGGAAAAATTACGACTGGTGGTCGATGTGGCGGTAAGCAATAAATCGCCAATACCACATAAATCAGAAAAAGTTTCCAATTTTGCACCCATTTTAAGACCAATCTGTATAACTTCTTTCCACGCGTTTGTCATGTAAAGTGCGGATTCATTTTCACCCTGCCCTTTTACTTTGATATAGCCGCTTATTACCGAAACGGCGTTTTTACCGACGCCACAAATTTCCGTGCCAATAACATCGCGCGTTTGACTAATAAACATCTTATTGAAAATTTTTTTACCGACATATTGAATTTCTTTGCTACCCGCAAGTGTGGAACCCGTCGGAACACCGCGTGCAACCTCTGCCGCGAATTGCGGACCAGAAAGCACACCGATATTTTTTTTCGATGTTTTAATTGTTTCTTTTAAAACCTCTGTCATAAATTTTCCGGTTTTGGGTTCGGCGCCCTTGGTGCAAATAATTATCGGCTGTTTATTATAGTAGCACCCCGCCACGGCCAATGTTTCACGGAAGTACATTGCTGGTGTCACCACAACCCAGGCACCGCAAGATTCTAATTCGGACATATCCCTGGTTATTTTTATATTGTTCGGTAATGCGGCGCCATCAAACTGCGCGTATTCGCCGTCAAAAGACCACAAAATTACACCCGTTCCACCATTTGCAATACAATGTGCCAGTGCCGTTCCCCACGCGCCTGCGCCGATAATACCAACGATATTTTTTTCGGAATTTTTGGTCATTTTATTTTCCTTATTTTTTTCTGTATATTTGGGACGATAACAAGTCCATCATTGGAAAGTTCAACCGCCCGATTATATGCCGTCTGTGCAAGTTCCGGTTTTCCGGCAACAACATACGCGTCGCCCAAATGTTCAAACAACGCGGAACAAGTATTCGCAGATCCCGCAATTTTTTCCAAAATTTCCAACGCCGCGTTATTCCCTTCGCGTACAGCAACAACCACCGCGACCGTATCCCACGCAACTACATCCATTGGATCGTGTTTAATCATCGCCATTGCATAGCGATATGCGTTTTCTATCTCACGGTTCTCAGCTGCCCAAATTCGCGCCTGAATCGATAAAATTTCAGAATCTATGATTTGCATTTTTGAGACTTCGTGAATATCGGCCTGGGCCCGTTCAAAATCGCCAAACATCATGTAAACAAATGCGCGTCTTTTTAATAAATACGCACGCCCAGAATCTGAAAGTTTGTCGTTATCCAATGTGCGATTTATTACGCGCAATGCGGCAGATTTGTCCCCTACCCTAATATATTCTGCAACGATTTTATTAAGTGCGGGAATAAATAACTGGTTTGCACACAAAATTTTCTTCATTTCATCAAGAGAATTTATCGTCTGCATCTTGGCAAACAGATAAAAAGGACTGTCCACAGAAATAGAATCAAAATAACGCACATAATCGCCACGTGTGTTCACGAAAAATTGCCCACTGTAATAGTTTATCATGTCTTGAAAGAATTGCGTTTCTGGACCGATTATTTGCGCAAAACGCAACATTAGCACCGAAAGGTCGGAATAAAGCATTATCTGGGTATGCGAAACATGTTGAACAACATTGAATGCCAACGCATTTTTTATGCCTGCAAAATTTGTTTCCCAATCCGGGATATTATCATAATACGCCAAAAACATTCCACCCGGTGTCGCAGAAAAATTTTGCCGTAAAATTTCCGCATTTTCGGACATATCGTGCGCCAAATAGAAAGACATGATATAAAGATAGTCGTTCATATTCATGAAATCTGTTTGGACATTGGCGAACGCACCGGCGGCCTTTTCAAAATCACCGGATTCAGCATAAATTTGACCACGAACAAACATTTTCCATGCGGAATTTGATTCCATTTGTTCGATATATTTTAACACATCAGGTGTATGCCCCGCCCCAACCCCGGACCATATACGAAAAGGCGCGTATACGGCGGATTTGTTCGTATAGAAGCGTTTATACATATCACCCCAACGGTCGTTTTTTGCCAAATATGCGTCATACATTATGCGTTCTGGGATGGTTTGTTTGTCGGCCAAAGATTCAACATTCGTTGGAATGTCACCGCCCAAGAATTCAACCAAAGCGCGCGTATCCTTGACAATATCATATTCGACATCGGCAAAATCCGCGACAAATTCATTTGCATTTTCGAAATCGTTGACATAGATTGCATGCTGTGCCGCCAAAAAAGAACCGTATTTTGTGTTCGGTAATTCCGCGTCAGACTCTGTAAACCCGCCTGAAATCATGCGTAATGATGTAACATAGGCCAAAATACCGACCGTTACGAATAAACCTATAAAAAATATCGTTTTTAATTTTGCCATTTGTGAAAATATGCTACAATAATAATATGAATAGTAAAGAAAAATTTGCACAATATGCAGAAATTTTGCGTGATTGGTCGCGGCGGATGAATCTTGTTGCGCCAAGCACACTGAATGATATAGAAACCCGGCACTTTGCGGATTCTGCACAACTTGCGGACATTTTGCCAAACGATGTTGATATTATCGACCTTGGGTCGGGCGCAGGGTTTCCGGGCGTGGTCTTGGCGATTTTGGGTTGGAATGTGACGTGTATCGAATCGATTGGCAAAAAAGTTTCTTTTCTAAATGAATTAAAGGCAAAACTTGAACTTTCGAATTTAACAATTTATCACGGACGCGTCGAAAACTTTTTTCCGGCTTTTTTGAATAAAAATGCAAAAAAAGCCGGGAAATTTGTTGTGACTGCGCGCGCATTTGCGCCGCTTGTTAAAATACTGGATTATGTTCGTGGAATAAATTGCCGGCTTTTTTTACTGAAAGGCCGGGAAATTGAACACGAAATCGCCGAAGCGAAAAAGAAATATCAATTCGATTACGAACTTGTGCCGTCAAAAACCGGTGATGGCTTTATAATAATTGTGCGATTCGGTTTGTAATTTCATGTGAAACAAAAAATAACATATTGTTTTTACGGTGTTTTTGATATTGTTTTTTTGTTTTCTTGACTGTATCAAGTTTCATATCTATACTTTCAAACGAAAAAAGGAAGGTGTGGAAATGACAGAAATTATCGCGTTTGCAAATCAAAAAGGTGGTGTCGGCAAAACCACGACGGCGATAAACCTTGGTGCGTCACTTGCGGCAATTAAAAAGCGTGTTTTGTTGATAGATTTGGATTCCCAAGGCAACGCCGGAACGGGATTGGGCTTTGTGCGTTCGTCGCATTCGCAAAGTGTTTACGATGTTATTATGGGGCTGTCCGGCGCGGCGGAAAATATACTTTCGACCGCGGTTCCGGGTATGCATATTTTGCCATCGACCCAGGCGCTTGCCGGGGCAGAGGTTGAATTGCTGGATATGGAAAATAAAGAATATCGTTTGCGCGATGCTTTGCGACCGATAATGGAACATTATGATTATATATTGCTCGATTGTCCGCCGAATTTGGGGTATATAACGCTAAACGCGCTAACGACCGCGAATCATGTAATTATACCGTTGCAATGCGAATTTTTCGCGTTGGAGGGGGTTTTGCATCTTATAAACACAATCAAGGGGATTCGGCAAAAATGGAACCCAAATTTGGATGTTTTGGGTGTGCTTTTGACCATGTATGACCGTCGTTATGGCATGACGCGCGATGTCGAAGATAATGTTCGTGAAACCTTTGGTGATTTAGTGTTCAAAACGGTTGTTCCACGCAATGTCCGGGTAGCAGAGGCGCCAAGCCACGGCAAGCCAGCGTTATTTTATGATTTTAATTCAAACGGTGCCCAGGCATATTTGCGCTTTGCGACCGAAGTTATTCAAAAAATAGAAAAGGGGGAATAAGATGGGAAAATTTGGATTGGGGCGGACTTTGACCGACCTGCAAAGTGAAATGGGCAATGCGCCGGAAATATCTATCCTTAGTGGTACAGAACGCGTTGTTGTGCGCCAAATACCGCTTGCACAGATTGGGGTGAACCCCGACCAGCCGCGCAAAACCTTTACCCCCGAAGATTTGGCTGATTTGTCGGCATCTATAAAAGAAAAGGGCGTATTACAACCAATTTTACTGCGTTCGGTGAAAAATCGTCCGTATTCATATGAAATTGTGGCGGGTGAACGGCGCTATCGCGCAAGTAAAATGGCGGGACTGGCTGAAATTCCAGCGCTTGTAAAGAATTTGGCGGACAATAACGCAATGGAAATCGCGCTTATTGAAAACGTGCAACGCGAAAACCTGAACCCGATAGAAGAGGCGGCGGCGTATGTAAATTTGATGAACAAATGCGAATATACAATGGCGGACGTATCAAGCCTTATCGGCAAATCCGAAAGTTATATACGAAATTTAGTGCGTTTGAACGCTTTACCGGCATCGGTCAAGAAAATGGTAGAGCAGGGCGAAATATCTGCATCGCACGCGCGTGCAATTGCGGTTGCCGAAGACCCGGAAAAAATGGCGCATGAAATAGTAAAATCTAAATTGTCGGTTGCCGATACCGAACGGCGCATGAAAACTGTGGCGCGTTCCGCCAAAACTCGCAAGTTTTCGAATAAAACAATGGACGCAAAAAT
>JAZLCM010000116.1:0-8534 GCA_045614245.1 Candidatus Enterousia sp. | reverse complement strand
GTCGAAGAAGATTCCGAACCTGTATCTGTGCCACGTAATATAAACCAGTCTAAAAAATCGCCAACACATCATCAAAATAATGGCAAAGACGATGACGATAATATGCCTACGCGTCGCAATTCAAAATCGGGTGGTGGCAAACGTGATTTTGCACGCAGTGGTAAAATATCTTTGCGCGACATTGTTATTGGTAACGAAGACGATGACGATGAAATCGGTCTGCGCGGTGCAAATCGGCGCCGGTCCGAAGCGTCACTTAAAAGATTCCGCGAAAAGGCGCGTGCTATGTTCAATGCACCGCAAAAGGTTTCACACGAAGTCGTCATTGGCGATACGATTGTCGTCAAAGATTTGGCGGCTGCGATGGCGGAAAAGGTTGGCAATGTTATCAAAAAATTGATGGAAATGGGCATGATGGTTTCGCAAAATCAATCTATTGATGCGGATACTGCGGAAATCATCGCGACTGAATTTGGCGCAACCGTCAAAAGGGTAGAGGTTAAACCATACGCCGAATTACTGGAACGTGCGCCGAATCCGGAAAACATGCAACCGCGTGCGCCAATCGTTACGGTTGTGGGACATGTCGATCATGGAAAAACATCGTTGCTTGACGCGTTCCGTAATGCCAATGTTGTCGCAGGCGAAGCGGGCGGCATAACCCAGCATATTTCTTCATATGAAGTTAAAACAAAATCCGGTGCGGTTATAACTTTCCTTGATACGCCGGGACACGAAACATTTACCGCGATGCGTGCGCGTGGTGCGCAAATGGCGGATATTGTGGTATTGGTCGTTGCGGCAAATGATTCGATAATGCCACAAACCATAGAGGCGATAAATCACATTCGCGCGGCCAAGGTTCCGTTTATTGTCGCGATAAATAAAATCGATTTACCCGAAGCCAACCCGCAAAAGGTTAAAACTGACCTGTTGCAACAGGAAGTCCAGGTCGAAGAAATGGGCGGCGATATTCAATGTGTTGAAATTTCCGCAAAGCAAAAAATCGGTCTTGATAAATTGGAAGATGCGATTTTATTGCAAGCCGAAATGATGGACTTGCGCGCGGACCCGGATATGCCGGCGGTCGCCACGGTGGTAGAGGCGAAAATGGAACGTGGCCTGGGCGCAGTTGCAACCGTTATAATTCGCCAAGGAACATTAAAAATTGGTGATGTATTCGTTGTTGGTGAAACATTTGGTCGCGTGCGCGGTTTGGTTATGTCAAACGGCGAACGCGTGAAAATGGTTCGACCCGCACAACCGGTTATGGTATTGGGATTGGATTCTGTGCCATTGGCGGGCGATATGTTAAATGTTATGGAGACCGAGGCACAAACCCGCGAAGTCGCAAACTGGCGCGTGCAAAGGGCGCGGGACCAGGCAAACGCAGCAAAGCGTTCGTCACTTGAAGAATTATTTGCAAAACAAACGGGCGATAATAAGTTGACTTTGCCGGTTGTTTTGCGCGCCGATGTCCAAGGTAGTGTAGAGGCAATTACCGACATGTTGCGCAATATCAAAACGGACAAGGCGTCGGTGGAAATTTTGTCCGCCGGTGTCGGTCAAATTACCGAAGGCGATGTCCGCTTGGCGTCCGCGTCGGGCGCGGTGATAATTGCGTTTAATGTTCGCGCGGATGCGGCGGTGCGCGATATGGCGCGTTCGGCAAATGTCGATATTCGCTATCACAGTGTTGTGTACCGCATTACCGATGAAATCAAAGAAATCTTGTCCGGGAAACTTGCACCGGAAAAGAAAGAAAACTTTATTGGCTATGCCGATGTTATCGCGTTGTTTACGGTGGGCAAGGGCGTTCGTGTTGCCGGTTGCCGTATGAGCGAAGGCGTGATTAAAAAAGACGCGTTCGTCCGGTTGTTGCGCGACAATGTTGTTGTGTATGACGGAAAAATCGGGGAACTGCGTCGTGAAAAAAATGAAGTCAAAGAAGTTTCTGGGGGCGTTGAATTTGGTATGAGTTTTGATAAATACAACGATATCAAAGAAGGCGACCGCGTTGAATGCTATGAAGTCCAAGAAATAAAAGCACAATTATAAACAAAAGGGTGCAAAAATGCGCCCTTTTTTATTCATTCAGTTTTGCCATGAATTCATCGTGGATTTTTTGTTCTGTGTCCGATACTGGAAATTGCCGATAGGGAAAATCTGCGCCGATTTTGGGGTGCTTTAAAAAAGCCTCGTGCTGTTTGGCAACTATTTCAGAAATTTCCGGTGCGGGCGCGGTGTTTTCAAGTTCCAAATAAACCTTTGCCAAAATTTCCGAGTCAATCAATGCACCATGCGCATCGGCACGCGCGGTCAGTGATATTCCAAACCATTTCGCCAACGCGTCCAGTGTATATGCCTTTGGGCCAAAGACACGATTTCGCGCAATAACCAATGTGTCCGCCATTTGCGCGCGCGGAATCGGCGGCAAGTGCAACATTTCCAATTCATGATTCACAAATGGAAAGTCAAAGTCCAAACCGTTATGCGCGACAATTGTTGAATCGCCAACAAATTCCAAAAAACGCGGCGCGACGACGGACATTTTCGGCTTGTCATCCAAGAAAGCATTTGAAATTTTGTGAACCATGTATGTTTCGGGCGGAATAATTTTTCCTTCGGGATTTATGTATTCGTGGAAAGTTTTGTCGGTGATTTTCCCATCGACAATTTCCACCGCACCGATTTCGATGCATCGGTCGCCACGCAGGTATTCGAATCCGGTCGTTTCAATATCAAAACAAATTACCCTTGCCATAATTCCACCATAGTTTTATCATCAACAGGATTGATTATAATGAAACGATGAATGTAATGCCACAAAATCTTAATCCCGAACAGAAAAAAGCGGTCGAAACTACCGAAGGACCGGTTTTGGTGCTGTCGGGCGCGGGAACGGGAAAAACGCGCGTGCTGGTTATGCGGGTCGCGCATATTTTGGAACAAAAACTTGCACAGCCTTGGCAAATTTTGGCACTGACCTTTACCAACAAAGCCGCGAATGAAATGAAAAATCGCATTGCAGAAATTTTAACTGCATCTGGCGGCGATTTTTACGCGCGCGATTTATGGTGCGGAACTTTTCATTCTATATGCCTGCGCATATTGCGGGCGAACGCGGCGCGTGCGGGGTTAAAGCCGGACTTTATAATTTTTGGCGAAGATGATCAAAAGGCGGTGTTAAAAAATGTCTTTGCCGCAATGGGCGCGGATGCCAAGGAATACGATGCCGGCGATTGGGTGGAAAAAATTTCAAATATCAAAGATCGCGGAAATGTCGAACATGCGGACATTGGCGCGCGGACAAAAAAAATTCTTGATGATTATAATGCGGAACTGCGGCGCGTGGGCGCGGTTGATTTTGGCGATATTATTTTGCTTGTGCTGAAACTGTTTGAATCTGCACCGGATGTTTGTGAAAAATACGGTCGGCAATTCAAATACATTATGGTCGATGAATTCCAAGATACAAACAATGCGCAAATGCAATTTATCAAAATGCTGACGCGCGGTGTTGAACGACCAAATGTATGCTGTGTTGGCGATGATGACCAATCAATTTATTCTTGGCGTGGTGCGGAAATAAAAAATATTTTGGATTTTGAAAAAAATTTTCCGGGCGCGCAAATCATTCGTCTTGAAACGAATTACCGCAGTACCGGAAATATCCTTGGGGCGGCAAATTCGCTGATACGGCATAACAACGGGCGGTTGGGCAAAGATTTGCGCCCGGCGGACGAAAAAAGTGTTGGTGAACCGGTTTATGTTTTGACTGTGCCGTCAAATTATGACGAAGCAAAACTGGTTGCCGATACGATTTTGCGATATGCAAATGGGAACTATTCAAATTTTGCGGTTTTGATTCGCACCGGTTCGCTTTCGCGTGGATTCGAAGAAGAATTTGCAAACGCGCGTATTCCGTATCGCTTGGTCGGAACGACAAAGTTCTATGACCGCATGGAAATTCGTGATGTGATTGCGTATGTGCGTTTGCTGGTGCATCCGACGGACGACGTTTCTTTTGCACGCGTTATTGCGCGACCGCGTCGTGGATTTGGACCAACGGCAATTGCAAAAATGCGCAGCGCGGGTGATTCACTGATGTCCGGATTGCGCACGGCGAACTTTGGGGGCAAGCAAGGAATCGCGGCGAAAGAATTTTTATCTGTGTTCGATTTTGATTGGCAATCTATGTCGCCGGCGGACGCGGTGAAAAAGTTATTGGAAGATTCAAAATATATGCAATACTGGCGCGAATCCAAAGACCCCGATGCCGAAGAAAGAATTTCAAACATTCGTGATTTAATAACAAATGTTGTGTCAAATTATAACAGTTTGTCGGAATTCTTGGAACACGCGGCATTGATGACAACCGATGACAACGACAATGAAATCGGTGCGGACAGTGCGGCGGTAAATGTAATGACAATTCACGCCGCCAAAGGATTAGAATTTGATACGGTTTTCTTGCCCGCGTGGGAAGACGGAATTTTCCCAAATGATAAATCAATCAAAGAAGGCGGAATGGAAGAAGAACGTCGTTTGGCGTATGTCGCACTTACGCGCGCGCGTCGTCGTGCAATAATTACAAATACTATGTCGCGCGTTATATTTGGTTCGCGACAATACTATTCGCCGGCGCGTTTTATAACCGAAATAGATAATCGGTATTTAGACTTTGGCGGTCGCACACCGCGTTACGAACAACCAATTAAACCAATGCATCAACCCGCACCAAAAATCAAAAGTATTGTTGGAAAACTTGTTGAACATGCGGAATTGGGACGCGGTGTTGTTATCGAATCAAACGGCGGAATTTTAACAATAGCCTTTAACCGTACCGGTATAAAAAAGGTCGCCGAAGATTTTGTGAAAATCATCGATTAGCTATTTTGCTTTTTTAATGTTTTGATAAATTCTTCGACTTTTTTCTTGGTGTCAGTGTACATATTTTTTAAATCTTTTTGTAAATTTGTTCCTATTGTTGAATCCACCAATTTATCTTTACCGCCAACCACAGATTTTGCAATATCGTCCGCATGTGTGGCAATATACGCAACCAATGCGCCTGTTACCAAAAATGTGAAAAAGTTTCCGTCCAATATAGTAATAACATGTGTATGTGAATTTAACTTTACCGCGGTCCCCAGTAATGCGCCACCAATTGAAACCACGATTGCCAGTGATACAAAATAAATTGCGGCATCAATAAACTTGCGCACTTGTGATGAAAAACTGGATGCCTTGAATATGCCCAAAAAACTATTATAAATATCGCCGGCAATTCCTTTATAAGAAGTCTTTTGAACGGTTTCGGCAATCGCCGTAAACGGCAATAATATGATGACAAGGAATAAATCTGCGATAACACCAAATGCAACAAACGCAAACTTGAACGCGGTATAAATAAACAAACAAACGAAAATAAGCCCCATCAAAAAAGTAAATGTACTTGTCCCAAGTCCCGCGCCCATAAGTTGCAATCCAAACTTTACCGCACCATAATAAAACCCGGACATTCGCGTTGGAACACACATAATATCCGCGGCGGTTTGTGCATTTATAATTGAAGTGTCGGTCATATGTGTTGTTGCATAATTCCTTATTGCGGCGCATGTATCGGAAAGTTCGAATCCACCAATTTGCGCGACCGAATCAAGAATAAGATTTGCGATATACGAACCAAACGCAACAATTGGGCCCATTATCATGCCGAACAACCGCGACAGTCCCATTCCCAAAACAATCAACCAAATTGCAAGAATCACGGCCTTTTTAATAATATCTTCGATTGTGGGCATCGCTTTGACTTTATCATCTTTGATAATTCTGTATGCTTCGAACATAACCCAGAAAACAAACGCAACAATCAAAAATATATTTACAAAACGAACCAACGAATCATCAAGAATATGTGCCGTATATGTCAATGCGCGCATAAAAGAAAAACCCAACTTTGCTTCGACCGGAACACCCGTTTCGACATATTCGCGTTCAAATCCAGATTGAAAACCATCCAAGTCATTTCGAACATTTTGAACAATCGTTGTGCGATTATGTTCGGTCGTCCATGCGCCAAAATCGCCAATGTCGCCGGTTGCCAAATTAGATTCAACCGCCACCGCCGCGCCCATAAAATTAAAGCACGCAAGAAAAGTAAATAATAAAATTTTCTTTAATATATTTTTCATTTTTCCTTTATCAATTTATCTGCAAATTCTTGTGGTTTTTTCCATGTCATCTTTACCCATTTTTTCAAATCTGCACCAAAGTTATCAATGCCGCCACCTTCTTTGTCATCAGAGTTTTTAAATGGGTCGAACGATGGAACACTTGCCAAAAGTTTATCAATGCGCGGTGCCAAAACATAGAAATATATGAACACTAATCCCGCCATCAACAACAAAAATCCAAGACCATTATGCATAAAGGCGAACGCATTTGGATGACGCGATTCGATTTGCGCCTTTTGCAGGTTAAAGCAATTTTTAAATGCGTCTTTATCAATTTCGCCATTGACCGTTGCCACAGATTCGCATTTTGCGAAAACACTTTTTATAGACATTGCGGTGGCATCGGTGGGCATTGTTTCACCAACCAAAAGTGGTGGGAAAATCGCGCTATATTTATCAACCGGCCCCGGGAAAAATTCATCGGCAGCAAAGAACACCATGGAATAAACAATTACGACCTTTAATGATATCGCAACCACCTTGATTGCAGATTCAACCAAAATCTTTACCGCGTTTTTGACGGCATTGGACGCCATCTTCCATGTTTTTTCAAATGCATATGCCGCCGCAATCAATGGCAAGAAGATGACAAGAAAAACAAGTTTGAATATCACCGATAAAATTTCAAAGAACAAATTGAACCCAATAACAACAAACATTATAACGGTCATAAGTCCCGCAATCCATGTAAATGCACCCCCCCCAAGTCCCATCCATGCATAATTCATCAATGCGAATCCGCCGGCGGCACCCGCAAGCATAACACTGTTGATATTTCCAACAATACACATGAACGAATTAGAAACCGATGCCATTGGATTATCTGCGCCAATTTCCGGTGGCACACATTTTGCCGCACTGGATATGCCCGTCGCCGCCATAGATAATTCTGTGCCAACATACATAACCGGTTGAATTGTTATGTTCGACAAAGTTTTAATTGATGCCGCGCCCCCCATACCAAAAGCACCAATAATCGCGCCGACAATCATAATACGCACGCCGTTGCGCCAAACATCATCAAACCAAGGTCCAAACGCAAGTTTTTGTTCTTTGGTATCCAACTTTGTTGTTTCCATCATTGCTTTATAGATATATTTTGCACTATGTATAAACAGGAAAATTCCAAACCCAATCACCATCAATATCCAAAGGTGTGAAACTATCGCATTCCAGAAAGATTCGGACGCCGTGCCCAACACAAAGAATAAATCGTTCACATATTCACAAAGGAAACAACCGTTTGTTGATGCGATATTCCCGTCAACTGCACCAATAGAATTTAAAAATCCGTCCAGACTTGTATATGTCAAAGATGCGCCACTAAGTGATGAACTGACATACCAAATGCCGACCCCCAACGCAATCGCGCCAAACAGAAAACGAACAAGATACCCAAGGAATAATTTTTTCATTATTTTTTTCCGTTGTCCTTTTTATCGTCTTTCTTTTCTTCGCCGTCATTTAATATCTTTGAACCGACACTTTTTATTCCGCTTGTGACAAGTCCAACCAACTTTTGTGCATCGTCCGCCATTTGTTCACTCAATTTATTTTCGCCATCCGTTGCACCGAACACACCAAGAATCATTTTCGATACATTTGGAATTTGTGCATAGATATAATTTAAAACATACACTAAAATTATTGCGCCAATCAATGTAATACTTGCAAGGTTTTCTTCCGACAAATCAGATTCAAAAACTTCGCCGGATAAAATCGCATTCATCAATTCGTTTGTGTCTGTGCCGGAATCAGAAAAATATCGCGATATAATGGCAAGGATAACCATGTATGTTATGACCGCCGATGCCAATGTTATAATTGCACTGATTAGTTTTTTTAATTGGTCTGTACCAAGTCCTTTGCCAAGTGACGACATCCAATCCGGCAAATCGCCACCACGAAACGACATCATCATTAAACCAAATGGAAACATAAAAGCAAACATCGCCATCTGTACAATAACATCAACGAAATAAAAACAGAAACGGATAAAGAACTTAAAGAATCCATAAAACAAATATAAACCAACAAAGAACATAATAATATGCCTAAATATATCGCCAAGGTTGTGAATGTGCGACCAACTGAACGCGCCGTCCATAACTGCGATACCTAACTTCATATATGATTGAAATGCAGTAACGGTTGTTTTCATCAAAGATATTATTGTGTCACGCAATTGCGGTCTGAAAAATCCGGTATCGTTCATTTGCTTTGGTTGATAGTGAACACGTTCATTAACCTTGTCCGGTGTGGTTTTTAACATGGATTGACTGTACACCAATGCGA
>JAZLCM010000115.1:0-15158 GCA_045614245.1 Candidatus Enterousia sp. | reverse complement strand
TGTTGTGTCCGCCACAGGTAAGACCGGATTTATTGTATCCGTTGTTTGTTCGGTTGGATCCGGTTCGGGTTCTTGGGGCGGGAAAACTGTCTTTTTGCACGCCAAATTTATCAAAACAAATGGTACAAACCAAAGTGCTTTATTTTTAAGTAAATTTAAATTCCTTTTCATTTTTACATTCCTTTTTTTGCTTTTTGCATAGACAAATATAGCAGAAAAAAATAAATTGTCAAGTTTTTTTATGTCAATAAATAATAAAAATAGGACACTTTTGTCCAAAAAGATTTATTACAAATGTCAACAGCCCCCGCCCGTTATCGCCCACAAATTCTTTCAAATTTTGTGGAATCCGAAATTGGACGGGGCTTTGAAATCCGTTTTAATTACGCTTTTTTTTGTTTTTTACGGGCTTTTTATCGTTGTTAATCAGCTTTCTGTTCGTGATTTTGTTTAAAATCATTTCGGGACTTATCGATTTGAATTTTAAAAACCAATCGCGTTCACCGGCATGCCGAATGTCCGAAACTTTGTTTGGCGCGGGAACAATAACATCGTCGCCCGGAATCCATTCGGCGGGCGTTGCGACATGAAACGCGTCGGATGTTTGCAGTGCGATAACAATACGCTTTATTTCCGTAATGTTGCGCCCGACCGACTTTGGATAGTAAAGGATTGTGCGAATAACCCCGCGCGGGTCAATTACAAAGACTGCGCGCACAGTGTCGGTGTCGCCGGCGCCGGGTTGCAGCATGCCGTACCTGCGCGCGATTTCGCCGGAAACATCCGCGACCACCGGGAAAGTTATTTCCATATTTTTCCATCCTTGGAATGTTATGTCATTATGAATGGCCTGAATCCACGCGATATGCGAAGCGTTCGAATCAACCGAAAGTCCGACCAGTTCGGTATTTAATGCCCTAAATTCATCGACCATTGATTGAAAAGTCATAAATTCAGTTGTGCAAACCGGCGTAAAATCCCCAGGGTGTGAAAAGAACACAACCCATCGCCCGCGGTAATCGTGCGGAAAGTGAATATATCCGTTTGTGGTATTTGCGCCGAATTCCGGTGCGACTTCGCCGATAAGAGGAATGTTGTTTTCATAATCTTGGACAAATTCGTTTATTATTTCTTTCATTGTTTTTCTCCCTTGGTTGCTGATTGGATAGTACCAAAGACAGAAACTTTTTTCCCCAAGATAAAATTCTTATACAATCCGGTTTTTATGATGTTTTACACTAATGCTTGAATTATTTTTTGGTTGGTGTTATTATCAAAGGACCAAAAGGAAATATGATATGAAACGTTCAGATATGGTAAGGACTATCCAGCAAGTTTTATTCAAGCACATGCGTGCATCGGATGCGGCGGCTGTGTTGGACACATTGGCGGATTCTATGATTGATGCGGTGGCAAATGGCGATCGTATTGAAATTCGTGGCTTTGGAACAATACGACCACGTCCACGGGCAACGAAAATTGGATATAATCCGGTGACAAAGCAACCTATGCATTTGCCTGCAAACACGACAATTTTATTTAGACCCAGTCGCGAACTAACCAAAAAAATGAATGGATAAAGTTATGTTGTTCGGTAAAAGTTCCGGAATCAAAAATAAAAATCGCGAAAAATACGACCGCGTTCGCAAACTTATGTGGATAAAGTGCGAATCTTGTGGGAAGTTGGTGTATTACAAGGATTATAAAACAAATCATTATATTTGCCCGCGCTGTGGACGTGCGTTTATTATGAATCCAAAGCAACGTTTTGATTTGCTGTTTGACGACCGAACATGGGAAAAAATTACTTTGCCGACAATGCCGGACGACCCGTTAAAGTTTGTCGATCGTATTCCGTATTCGGAAAGATTGACCGAGGCGCGGACAGATACCGGATATAACGACGCGGTCACGACGGCGGACGGGAAAATCGGCGGAATTCCAACGACTATATGTATATTGAACGGCGAATTTATGATGGGTTCGATGGGGCGTGTCGCAGGCGATGCAATCGTGGCAAGTGCTGAACATGCAATCGAAACACATCAACCTTTGATTATGGTCGCGTGCAGTGGCGGCGCCCGGATGCAGGAAAATATACTGTCGCTTATGCAGATGGCACGCACAACGGTTGCGGTAAATAAATTGCATGCCGCAAAAATTCCGTACATAGTTTTGCTGACCGACCCAACATATGGCGGTGTAACGGCATCGTTCGCAATGTTGGGCGATATCAACATTGCGGAATCCGGGGCGCGCATTGGCTTTGCGGGTCGTCGCGTGATTGAACAAAACATTCGGGAAAAATTGCCGTCGAATTTCCAAACTGCGGATTATCTTTACGAACATGGTATGGTTGATATGGTCGTACCACGTGCGGAATTAAAATCGCGACTTGAAAAAATACTGCGCGTTTTGATGCATGAACCGGGCACAGTACATGAAATTGCTGTCCAAACCCCGCCGACAAACGATACCGCAAAAAAGGCGCGCGGTATGGGCGAAAACCCCGCATATGACAAGGTTTTACTTGCGCGAAACGAAAATCGCCCGCATTTCTTGGACTATATAAATGGAATTGTGACCGATTGGACATATCTTGCCGGCGACCGATTGTTTGGTGAAGATGCGGCAATGTGTGGCGGGATTGGCTTTTGGAACGGCTTTCCTGCGGTGATTATTGGTCAAGAAAAGGGTCGCACCATAGAAACACGTCAACTGCACCGTTTTGGCATGCCGAATCCAGAGGGGTATCGCAAGGCGCAAAGGTTGATGCGACTTGCAGAGCGGTTTAATTTGCCGGTAATATCATTGTTTGATACTGCGGGTGCGTTTGCGGGTTCTGCGGCGGAAGAAAGGGGCCAGTCCGAAGCAATCGCCACATCAATCCAAACGGGTTTATCGATTAAAACGCCGTACATAGCCGTAAATGTGGGCGAGGGTGGATCCGGTGGCGCAATTGCAATTGGCACAGGCGACCGGGTATTGATGCTTGAAAACGCGATTTATTCGGTGATTGCGCCGGAATCTTGCGCAAGTATTTTGTGGAAAGATAATAAATTCCGTGCGACCGCGGCGGCGGCAATGAAATTGACCGCGAATGACATGATGGAAATGCGGGTCATTGATAAAATTATTCCGGAACCCGCGGGCGGTGCGCATACTGATTGGCAAACGACCATGCAGAATTTGGCGGATACGGTCAGTGAACAGATAAAATTGCTTCAAAAAACAGCCCCGGAAAAGTTGCCGGAGCTGCGCGCCGAAAAATTCCTTAAAATGACGCGAAAGATTGACGGCGACGCAGTAAAGAAAGGTAAATAAGTTAAAAACTTTAGAACCTGTAGTTCATTTCAATCTGAAATCTGTGCTTATCGAAATCGTATATCGGCGCGTTTGAATCGCGTTTGGTATATGTGTAACTTATGGATGGATAGAGACGTTTATATTCCAAATAGCGACTTGATAGTCGTATATATGTTCGGTATGTTGTATCACGCCGGGTGAACCACCCAAGGTCCGCGTTCCCCATTATAAAATATTGTGAATCTTTGTATTTTGTTTGTGTTAAATCCAATCTTGCAAATACGGTTAGTGTAAAAGGCAATTCTGCAAAATATCCAATCGAATAATTTAACCCGTAATTGCCATATGAATGCTGTTTTGTGCCAAGATTCGTATAAGACGTGCCAACGAATACGAAACTTTTGTTGTTTATATAGTAACGTGGCTGGATATATGCCATATATTCGTTGCCGCGCAAAATACTATCCAAGAAATCATCGTGATATATATCATGGCTGTATGATCCGCCGATGGATAAATATATTCGTTTTGTTAAATCAAAATCCGCGTCCAAACGCACACCGGGCATAGTATCGTAATATTTGCCGCCGTACCAACGCATTTGTGTAAAAGGCTGAACACTGATTTCGCCAATTTTGTCGATTATGTAACGCGGACCCGCGGCGGCGTAAAGAATATATTCATCAAATTTAGACGTTGGAAAATCAAACGCGGAAAATGTGGCACTCGTCTTTATACCAAAATGGTCGGTTAGTTTAATGTAATAATCACCACCGAAACTGTATTGCAAACCAAATCCGGCGGATTTATCTTCCAAATCACGGCAAAGGACACCAATGATTGTGTTTATACATTCTTGCTGTCTGCCGGTGGCGTAATTAAGGTTAGAATCCGGAACAATGGAAAAACCGGCGAACACGTCCCAAGTTTTATATTTACGAATCAGATTCAAATAATTACGCACCAATTGTTGTTCCGCATTGGATAAACTCTTGTCGGCCAACACCAGTCGAAAATTAAAATCCGCACTGGTATAATTACCCGCCGCAAAATAAGTCTTGGCCAATTCCATACGAACAAAGGTTGCCGCAGGATATTGATTCAATATGGTCAAGAAATCTTTTTCGGCGGTGTCATAGTCTTGTTTTGCCAACGCAACGCGTCCCATTTCAAACAGTGCGACCATACGCGCATTTTCATCTTTGCTTTTGCTAATATCATTCAAAAGTGTTTCGGCGGAATCCAAGTTACCAACATTTACCAAGTTATTCGCCAAAGCCAATGCTTGCGTATCATTTAGTTTTATTGTTTTCTGTATGGCGGTCTGTTCGGCGAACACGTTTGATACGCCGAACAATACCACCAAACAATATAAAAACCGCCAGAGCATTACAAATTATTAGTGTGACCCACCAAACGCACCGTGCATAGTGAAATCAAACGATGTATCACCAACAAGATTGTTGCCTTGACCAAATGTCATTTCATAGGTACCCGCGACCTCTTGTACATCGTCCTCTTGGAGATATGCCGTTGTAACATTCGTAGCATCCCCAACATTTACATAGTGTCCAGTTGTTACACTAAAAACATCAGCCCCAGTATCATTTGTCCCAGATACATCTATTGTTTCATACGAGCCATCTTGTTGGATAATATTAAACGTATAATAATTATCAAACTCTAGCAACAATTCCGGGTGTATCGAATTATATGTATAGGTAGCGTTGCCTTTGATTAGCATAGATGTAGCAGGTGCCGCATACCCGTTTTGTCCAGGAAAATTCAAATACGCCAAGGTTCCACCACTAAATGTTGTGCCTGATGCCGGGGCGTATAAATTAGCAGCAACACCTTCACGATTATGTATATAACCATTGCCATCATAAATACCATAATTGGCAAGTTGCATTTCTTTTTCATCAACGACGTGTTGTGTAATTGTTTGACCTGTTTCGGGGGTATAAGTATGTTCTTTGTATTCAAAATGTTTATATCCGCCCTGTGATGGCCAATTTATGTTGTTTTCAACGAAATCGGTATAAGTTCCACCGTCTGCACCGGTTTTAATTACATTATCAAAATATTCTTTGAAACTGGCATAATACGCATCGCCGGCCGGACTATCCCCACCGCCTGGTGTTTGTGGTGGCACAGCCCCAAAACCCCCACCACCGCCATTGCACGCGGCAAGCGCCAATAAAGATAGAGAAATTAAAAATTTTTTCATTTTTTAAGCTCCTTGGTTGTTGGTTTTTTCTGCATAGGATATTATACCTTGCTCTCAATTTGGGTTCAAGCATTTTTTGATATCAAAATGATATCATGATACGCAAAACAATTTTTGATCCAAAATACAAAGCGATGATTGAATCATTGAAATCATTGCGTAACAAACAAGGTTTAACTCAACGCGATTTGGCAAAAAAATTGGGCGTCGCGCATTGTTTCGTTGGTCGTGCTGAAACATGCGAACGCCGATTAGACATTATGGATTTAATCCGAATTCTGCGTGCGCTAGGCTTTAATAACCGCGAAATTTTGAAATTTTTCGAAAAATTACTTTAATTGCCCGTCTTCGCATGCACTCCGCCGCGACACTAAAAATTTTTAAACCCACGCGTTATTGCGTGGGTTAACAAATTTTTGTGGCGGAGCGTATAGGACTCGAACCTATGGACCGCTGTAACACGGTCACGGATTAGCAATCCGCTGCATTACCACTCTGCCAACGCTCCGCAGTGCGCCGTGATTATAACAGACCAAAAACCAAAAAATCAAGGCAAAAGATAACTTTTTACAAAAAATACTTCTCTTGGACCGATTCCGGAACATGGCGCAGTGCGATTTCAACCTTGCGCCGAACATGTTCGATATAACCCAATGCCTGGTCCAGGTTTGTTATAGCCAATTCTACGTTGCCTTTTGGTGTTTCAATTTTCGCAATTGCAACAACATCTTCGATTTCTTGTAAAGTTTCCAGAATACTCATCTGTTCGGTTGTAAAAGTTCCAAAGCCTTTGGTGTATTTCATGCTATATCCTTTGTAGAAATTCTATCAATATGTTTTCAAAAGCGCAATCAGTAAATTCCTTTCATGTATATGTTTAGTTCTTTGTCCCGTCGCCGGGTTAACCCCACCGAAACCGCACCCCCCGTCCTGTTCCAGGCACGCCACGCGGCGGCAAGTGTTGGGTATGTGCCGCTCTTGAAATTCGGATTGTTTATATATTTCACAACCGTAGAATTTGCAAAATTCCGCGCACCTATGTTAAAGCACAACATAACCAGTGCATCAAATTGATTTTGGCCCATTGGCACATTTATTGCGGCATTGACCGCGTGTTCCGCGACCGATAAATCTGCGCGCAATAATTCGGTTGCGACATTTTCGGTAATGCCACTATGAAAATCTTCACCCGGTTTAATCAGGTGCCCATATCCAATCGTTGCGCCGGCGGGCAAGGGTGCATCCGGTGCGACCGGCAAACCATTTTTGTCATCGTATATAACATGCAGTCCGTTACGCACGACCGAACCTTCGCACTTTTTAAGTGCGTTTATACCATTATCACTTGTCTTCATAGAAAAACCTTTGATTAAAAGTAAATAAAAAAATCCGCATTGAAAAATGCAGACAATATCCCCCATGGAACGCAAATAATTATACCAGAATTTGTCATATAAATCAAATAGAATTTATTGAAATTCTGTAAAAACTGCGCTATAAACCGAAAAAACGAGAGGTATAACAATGTATTTAGTTACGGGTGCAAATGGTCAACTGGGGACCGAATTGAAAAAAATTTTGCCACATGACACGATTTACACGGATAAAGATAAACTTGATATAGCCAATGAAACGGATGTCGCTATGTTCGTACAAACGCATAAACTAGATGCGATTATAAATTGTGCGGCATACACAAATGTTGACGCCGCCGAAGATGATCGTCACACAGCCTCGCAAATAAATAATTATGGACCTTGGTATTTGGCAAGGGCCGGTGTAAACCTTGTGCATATTTCTACGGATTATGTGTTTGATGGAAATAATAATCGCCCCTATTTGACAACGGATGAACCCAATCCATTATCTGTTTACGGACGGACAAAATGGGATGGTGAACGCGCCGCATTAGAATTCGGAAAAAATGTGGTTATTATCCGGACTGCACGGCTGTATTCGCCATACGGCAAAAATTTTGTTAAAACAATGCGCAAACTCGGCGAAGAACGCGAAAGCATAGGGGTGGTTGCGGACCAAATTGGAAGTCCGACTTATGCGGCGGACTTGGCGGCGGCAATAGTTAAAATTTTGCCACAAATGAACGCAAAAAATCGTGGAATTTATCATTTTACCAATGCGGGCGAATGTTCTTGGTACGAATTTGCATGCGAAATTATGAAAATGTCGGGCTTAAACTGCAACGTTGAACCGATAAAAGCCGAAGATTATCCGACAAAAGCCAAAAGACCGCGTTACAGCGTACTGGACACAGGCGATATTCAACGCGTTTTTGGTATCGAACTTCGCCACTGGAAAGATGCGTTACGGGATTGTATTGGACATATGAAATAAGTTGTAAAAGTCATTGTGTCCCAAAAAACAAAACACGATTTCTATTTATAATAGAATCGCTTGAATAAAATCTTATTATTGTTATAATCGTTTTGTCATGAAAATAAAAAGGAGAAAAAATGACAAACGATCAATTATGGGAAGCGATATTAAACCTTGCAAAATGGTTAAATTTATCTTGTTCGGGGCTTGCGAAGCTTGCCGGGCTTGACGCGACGACATTTAACAAAAGCAAGCGCATCAATCGATTTGGTGAAAAGCGGTGGCCAACCACATGCAGTCTGGCCAAGGTTTTAAATGCAACTGGGTTCGGGCTTGCCGAATTTGCAGAAAAATTCATGCCAAAAAATAAACGCTAGATTTCTATCTGTCGCAAGTTTTGCAAGGGCGGCCATCACGTCGTTTTGCTTCAGAGTTATCGATAGTAATGCAATTTTTTATGCACCGTTTGGCGTGTTCGCATTAAATGTGCGAATTGGTGTTAAACGTCACTGTGTGTGCCATCGCGCCACAGCAAAAAAAGCGCTAAAATAGCAATTAATAATTGTTTCACCTGTGTTGCTTCTTTTGATGAAGTTGTGGTCTGAAATGCGCTTTTGTCAATGCGGTTCTTAGAACAATGTTAACGCACAATTAAAATAGGACAGTTTTTGCACAATTAAAACGTGATACCCAATGTTCGGTAAAAAGGACGGTTTTATGCCAAGAAAACACAAAAAGTTCTTAACTGCTGGTCAAAACGTAGTATATTTTTCATCTTCAACTTACAAACTCGTAAAAAGCGTTAGAATCCCAAAGAAAAACAGCTCCTTTTTGGAACGGTGTAAATCCTGGATCAGAATTATAAACTTTGGTCGTGTAATGGAAGTGTTAGATTTACTTGAGTTAGGTAAAAATGTTTCAAATTTAATGGAAAGGCTTAGAACAGAAAATGTGTCAACCCAGCAAGAATTAGGGAAAAAAATTGATAAATTCACCGTTTTTAGCTACTGACATACGGATTAACAGTGGCCCCCGGAAAATCGCTAAATTTTTATATGCGTCTTCGCAACGCCACAGAATCTGCGGGTTTGAGCGTGTGTAGCTGTGTATCCACTGTGTAGCAAAATCTCGCTGTGTAGCTTCTGTGTAGCAAAAAATTTGCACTATCGTGTAGCCAGATGTGTTAAAAACATACAAAATACAGAACGTGTAAAACACGACTTACGGAACAATTTCTAGAAAATATCTTTCTTTTGGCGTACTCGTTTCGGAAGTTTTGAAGCATCAAGAAATAACCCAATTGGATCGTATCTGATATCCGCCATATCACCTAATTTTTCATGTAGGTTAAGTACGAATAATACTTTTGCATATATCCCCATGGATGTCATAGGATCGCCTTTTTCAACTTTCTGTAAAGTGGGTCTGGTTATACCCGCTCGTTGACACATCATAGTGGCAGAAATCCTTCTACGAATTCTGGCATCTTTCATATCAGATCCTAACTTTTTTAGTTCTCTATTAACTGGTATAGGAAATATTGTCGTTTTTCTCATAATATTATCCTTGTTTTGTAAAATAACTTTTACATTAGACCGGTCTACTATAAAATATAATATATTATATTTTACAAGAGACCGATATTTTTACGAGAGTATAAGCTCTTTGTTTTGTTGTGTACAATGCGTTATGGATGATAGCAAGTTATATATTAAAGTAGTCTGATAATATTATAGAAAAAATGGTATGTTTTTCTATAAAAACATTCTATAAAAATCGCCATTTATTTGGCAGAAAATCAAGAAAAATAGGTTTTTGAGAATAATTATTATAAAGGACTTGATTTTATAGAAAAAATATACTATATTTCTATATATAGGAGCTAACATAGAGATGTCTACAAGAGAACAGATTTTTAACATTATTCGCAAAAACAAGCAGGGCTGGGCCTTTTCTGCCACTGATTTTATGCAGCAATTCTCAAGAGCAGAGATAGATTTAAGCTTGAGTAATATGACGGAAACAGGCGATATTCGTCGCGTTATTCGTGGAATATATGATTATCCTATGTACAGCTCGCTCTTGGGACGCAGAACAGCCCCAGATATACACCAAATAGCTCAAGCTTTGGCTCGTAAATTCAATTGGAATATTTATCCTGATGGAGATACTGCTCTGAATTATTTGGGCTTGTCTACTCAAATAGTTGCAAAGATTCTTTACTTATCTGATGGACCAACCAAGAAGTATGATATAGACGGTACAATACTAGAGTTCAAACATATCTCTAAGAAAGAGATTATACCGAATTCTGAAAACACTATGCTGGTCATACAAGCTATCAAAGCTATGGGTGATAAGCAAATAACAGACGAGTTTATAGAAAACTTATCAAAGAAATTTAATGCTCAAGAATGGCAAAAGATAGCAAATGATTCAAGTTATACAACAACATGGATTTATGATGTTATCAAAAAAGCAAGAACATTAGCAGAAGAGAAAAATAATGGATAAGATCGCATTAGCAACATCTAAACAAAGAAAGATTATTTTTACGGAAGTGGCAAGCAAGTTAGGTTTGCCACCATATATTGTTGAAAAAGATTTCTGGGTGTCGTGGGCATTGAGTAAAATATTTGCTGATCCTGCTCTTAAAGATATGTTGCGTTTCAAAGGCGGAACGTCGTTGTCAAAAGCTTATGGGGTGATTGAACGTTTTTCTGAAGATATTGATTTGATCCTTGATGTGTATACTTTGTTGTTTGCAGATGAAGAACTTAAACAAAAATCAAACACTAAACAAGAGGCGTTTAATAAAGAAGTAGAAAGACGTGCGGAGGGGTATATCCAGTCTGAATTAAGAGCTAACATATCAAAGGCATTGGGAAAGATTTGTGAAATTAAGGGTGATACTGACGATGGTCATGTATTACAAATCGTATATCCTAAGGTTTTCGATTATGCATACATTCAACCAATGATAAAGTTAGAAATCGGACCGTTGTCATTATGGGATCCGATTGCAGAACGACCAATAACATCTTTTGTATCAAAAACTTTACCAGAATTGGAAATCTCTGATCCGGTTATTCCGACAATAAAAGCAGAAAGAACTTTCTGGGAAAAGGTAACAATTTTACATCACGAAGCGAACAGACCTGTAGATAAAGGTCCGGTGCCCCCACGTTATTCACGACACTATTACGATGTGTTCAAACTCGGTCATACTGATATCAAAGAAAAGGCTTTTGCGGATTTAGCATTGTTAAAAGAAGTTGTGGAGTTTAAAAAACGCTTTTATCCACGAGGTTGGGCGAAATATGATGAAGCTAAACCAGGAACAATGAAGTTGTTGCCGCCGGAACACAGTATGCCAATTTTGAAAGATGATTATAAAAAAATGCAAAATATGATTTATGGTGATGCACCAGATTGGGATACCATATTAGCATATCTGACAAACCTAGAAAACGAGATCAATAATTTACCACAAGAATAGACAAATCTCCCCGCTATTTATGTGGGGATTTTTTGCGCTGGATGATGTAAAAAAACACCATAAAATCGATTCGTTTGAAAAGGGTGATTTTTTGCTCAGGTGACGCCGATGAACAAATTTTATAAAATTTAACAAAACTGTATTTAGATGCGTTTGAATATGCTTTTATATGCTTTTGATACATTATGATACAATTTCATTGCTAAAAAAAGTTATATTTTCTGCGGCTTTTACAAGACTTTTATTTTTTAGCATGCTATAATTTGCATGTAAGGATATCAAAAATTGCTGTGAGTTTAGATGATACTTTATAGCGTTTTTGAACCGAACAAAACCATCAAAACCCAAAGGAGAAAAACATGGAACATGAGTTCTTGAATTATGGGGGGATGGAGAGAGAAGAAACAGATTACAGATTCATAAATATAAAGGAAGACGTTTTGGAAGGTAGGCTTCTTAAACCAAGAGAAGCGGCTGCATATCTTGGGTCGTCTGTTTCGGCATTAAGCCAATATCGTGCGCTGGGGATTGGACCAGAATACTTCAAAGTCGGCAAAATGGTACGATATCGCAGATCTGATATAGACAAGTGGCTTGAGCAGAAGAAAAGCAGCAAAAAATAGTTGTTTCTACTGGATATTCCGTATTTATCGTGCATTGTTGTGTAGCTGTAACAAAGGAGTACACATATGGCAGAACAATGGAAATGTTATACCAAGGCGTTTCGCGATACATGGATACGTCTGTTAAATTCGGATATCAATTTGCAGGTTAGTGATGGGACAATACCGGGGCTTTTCCTGCGATATTCGGCGGCAACACGCGCCATTAGGTTTTTTCTGGGCTGTAAAATCGATAACAAGAAATGTAATTTATATATTGGTCGATATAACGATTATTCAATCAAAGATATTCGCGATATGGCGTGGAATATGCGACACCAACTTGCCCAGGGACATGATCCACGTCGTGAGAAAATAGAACAACAAATGAAAGAAAAAGAGGCTCTTGGCGAAAAATTCCAAGACCTTTTTCCGCAATATATGGATAAATATTCCAAGATTTATAAGAAACCAAGAACACAAGATTCCAACTGGGGACAATATCGACTTTATATCGGCCCGCTATTTGGCAAGATGTACATGCGTCAGATAGAAGAAAAGCATGTAATGGACGCTTATACCAAATGGGTAAAAAAGACATCCTTTTCAACTGCTAATAAAGCATTATCACTATTATCTAACTTTTGGGATTGGTGTGAAATGTATAAATACGTAGATCGTAACACAAACCCATGCAAATACGTTCGTAAGGGTGCTAACAAAGTTTATAAACCGCAAATACTAGATCAAGAAGGATACAGGGCATTATCGCATGCGCTGGATGTTGGACCAGAGGTATCTAAGATGCATCCGCGTTTGTTCAATGCATTACGGGTGTTGATGCTAACCGGCTGTCGTGCATCTGAAATCACAGGACTAGAAGTGGACGAGCTTGTCCTTATGCATAAAGTGATACATTTGAAAGACAGTAAAACAGGAGCCCGAGATGTGAAACTGTCTGATGCGGTTATACCATATTTACAAACTGCGTTGGATGAAGCTGTTGCACTAGGTAGCAAATATGTATTCCCGGGCGTTGGTAATATCCGACGTCCGATAAATAATATCCGCAAACCGTTTGAATGGGCGCTTGAATATGCAAAGTTGCCACACATGCGGATACACGACCTGAGACACTCGTTCATCAGTATGGGGGCGAATATAGGTGAAAATATGGCCGCTATGAAGGAGGCGGCAGGCCACAGTCGCATAACCACCACCGAAGGCTATACTCATATCATGGACAGCAGCACTTACAAAGCCATAAATAACGTTGCTAATGCAATATGTGGTTAATTGTGCGCTGGTGCATCGTGGTGAGTCGCTTTTGCCCCTTTTGGGGCTTTTTATTTAGGGGGTAACGGCGAGCGCAACACCTTGTCACACACAGCAGCCAAAAATGTGTTCGCAGTTCGCACTTTGGGGTTGTAAACCGCAGAAATCTAAACAAACAGGGGTGCGAACACATGCGAACACCTAGTGCGAACACCTATCATCAAATTATTAGAAAGTATATTTGCGACCTTTGTTCTGGCCGGTGGCGGTTAAAAAGCCTTTATTTACCAAAACGGTAAACAATTGACGAACACGTTGGGGTGATTTACCAGTCATTCTTACCGCGTCTGCGGCGGCGAGTTCACCTTTGCTAATAATGACTGCTGCGATGGTTACAAAGAACCTGCGTTCGGTATCGCTCAGCATATCGATAGATTTATCGCTAGTTATATCGCTAGCTTTTTTATCGCTACTAGCGATATATTGGTCACAATTGGAATTTTTATCATACATAAATTTGTGCCTTTTCTTTGATTCTAACCCATTTTTACGAAAAATCTAGTTTTTTAATAATCGTATAACAGCCCTGTATCGTGATGTATCATCAAATATAAAAAGGTACTGTCGGGACATTTTTCTACTGAGGGTAACGGCGAGCGAGGCACTTCGCTAGCGTCAGGAATAAAAAAATGGTTCGCAGGTTCGCACTTTTGGGATTTATTGCGTAAAAACAAAATGTTAAGTGCGAACCTAAGGTGCGAACCAGGTTCGCACCCTAAATACAAAACAAATTCTCTGATTTCAATTCTGAAATCAATACTGAAATCAGATATGATATCGTGAGTAATAGAAGAAAGAAGAAAAGAAAATAAAATATAAAATAAATAAAAATAAAATTAAAAGAAGAGAAAGAAGTAATGCACGTTCAAATTGTTGAAAAACTGTTGAAAACTCACGTACATCTGTTGGTATAAGTTATAATGCTTTGCAATGTGTTTATAGCAATCTTAATCAATAATAATGTCAATAATCTATGGTAATGTATTGCTTTGCAAGGGTGATTACTAGCGCAACACCTTGTCACACACTGCAATAAAAAATAGGTGCGCAGGTGCGCACTTTGGATATTTATTCCGTAAAAACAAATAACTAAGTGCGTACCAAGGGTGCATACCAAGTGCGCATCAAAAACAAAAAGGTACTGTGACGGAAGTTTTTATCAAGGGTAACGGCGAGCGCAGCACCTCGCTACACACAGAAATAAATTTTAAGCCGCAGGCCGCACTTTGCTTTCCTATGCCGCAGAAATCTTGAAATTTAGTGCGGCTTTGTGCCGCGGCAGTGCCGCACTTATGCCGCACCAACACCTTAAATTAGCCTGAAATTAGACTTGATATTAGCGGTAAAGATAAAGAAAAGTAGTATAGAAAAAGATAATGATAAAGATAAAAAAATTGATAATTGTAAAGAAAAAGAAAGTAGTATATACCGGTTCACAGTTGAAAATTTGTTGAAAAATTACGTGCATATGTTGGTATAAATTGTAATGTGTTAATCTGTTTTCAGATAAATCTATATCCAAAAATTTCTTATTTTTTTATCCAAATGTATCGTGGTGTATCATAATGTGTCAACCCTAAAACGCGCAGAAAATAAGGACTTTACAAATCAAATTTTTTCATGCATGGTGGTGATGAAGCAAAGGATTTTTTATGAACGATTTTGAGTTTGTTGTTGATTTGTTAAGCAAAACAGGAGCTGTTGGCAATTGCCTTATAGACCTGGAAATAACAAAACGGAATTTTATCGCTTTAAAGGGTAAAAATGATGTGCGGATACAAAAACAACTCAACATCAGTTTGCAAAGATATCACAATGAAATTGACGAACTGCACAGAATGGTTGGTGTCAA
>JAZLCM010000114.1:0-4578 GCA_045614245.1 Candidatus Enterousia sp. | reverse complement strand
CTGCCGATATGCCGGTGCGCGACGCAATGGAACTTTGTTTCGTTGGAATACAGTTAAAGAATACCAGTTACGAAGAACAACCATAATGTGGCGCGCGCTGTTGATTGCTTTGTTGTTTGGTTGCGTGGGTCAATATGATTCCACCCAGATTGGCGCCGAATATGTTGGCACAAAATATGTTTTAAATCCTTTGGGTGAAGGGGTTGCGCCCGATACAGATCCACTTATACGATTTGATGCATTCGATTGCACGACATTTGTTGAAACGGTACTTGCCGATGGTGATATAGATCGGTTAAATAAAATAAGATATGCGGACGGCAAGCCAAGTTTTGTTAATCGTAATCATTTTATCGAAACGGATTGGCTTTCGAATAATTCGGACATAGTGGAAAATGCAAGTCGTCGCTATGGCAAAACCGCGGTGTATAATGTCACAATCGACAAGAAAAACTGGTTCAAAACCGTGCATGGCATAGATACTGACTTTTCGCCAAAAACCATAGGCTTGGAATATATCCCATATAAATATGCAACGGATATAAAGGTGGACAAGCCCGTGGTCGTTTTGTTTTTGCGCGACAACCCGAAACTTCGTCGCAAAATAGGAACGGATTTGGCGGTGCGACATATGGGATTTTTGCTGCCAAACGGGACTTTGCGTCATGCGTCCAGCAAACATGCCGCGGTTGTAGATGTCGACTTTGTAAAATATATACAACGAATAATGGAAAACGAAAATAATTTGGGTATAATGATTTTGGAAATAAAAAAATGACAGACGAAAAAATTATTAAAATGGATATGGGCGGGGTTGCCGGCGACGCTTCAAAGCGACCTGGGGAAATTGTGTGTTTGGGGATTGAATCTTCATGCGACGAAACAAGTGCCGCAATTGTTGATTCAAACCGAAATATACGCGCACATATTATTTATTCACAAATTCCAGAGCATCAAAAATATGGCGGTGTCGTGCCAGAACTGGCGGCGCGTGCGCATATATTGGCGATTGATACGGTGATACGGCAAACACTTGCCAATGCAAACATGACCATTGCCGACATTGATGTTGTTGCCGCGACCGCGGGTCCGGGTTTAATTGGCGGGGTCTTGGTTGGTTGGATGGCGGCGACGGGTATTGCGCAATCAACCGGCAAGCCACTTGTTGCCGTAAATCATTTGGAAGGACACGCACTTGTCCCGCGCCTTTGCGCAACGACCGCGGACGACAGCAAGGTAAATGTTGATGTCCGTTTTCCGTATTTGTTAATGCTTGCGTCCGGTGGGCATTGTCAAATTTTATTGGTTCGCGGTGTTGGGCAATACGAACTGGTTGGGCAAACATTGGACGATAGCGCGGGCGAAGCTTTTGACAAGGTCGCGAAAATGTTGGGACTTGGGTATCCGGGTGGACCGGTTGTTGATGCGCATGCAAAACTTGGCAATCCACGGGCGTTTGATTTGCCGCGACCACTTACAGACAAACCAACCTGTGATTTTTCGTTTAGTGGCATTAAAACCGCGGCGCGAACTTTCCTTGGTAAATATAATCCGCCCTATTCCGATGAATTTATAAATGATTTTTGCGCTTCGTTTCAGGCATCTGTTGTGGATTGTATAATCAATCGTTTGAATAACGCGATGAAAACAGACGTCGTTCGCAAATGCGCGCCAAAGACATTGGTTGTTGCGGGCGGTGTCGCAAAAAACAGTGCTATACGCGACGCGATGGAAGAATTGGCGTGTCGGCACAATATGATTTTTGCCGCACCACCGATGAGTCTTTGCACCGATAATGGTGCAATGATTGCGTGGGCGGGGATTGAAAACTATCGTGCGGGAAAAATCGTTCGCGAACCGATTGCGCCACGTCCGCGTTGGCCGTTGACAGAGTTATAAACGTCGGTACCTTTGATTCCACTTATCAATTTGGGAACTTTGTATCGGTTTTATTGTGTTTTCAATCTTTTCGACCGACAGGTTAACTGGACATTTGGTGGTCTTTACCGCAAAATGGCGGGTGTCTTGGTCCGCACCAATAACCACAGTTTGTAATAAATCATCGTATTTGTCTTGGAACGATTTTTCTTTGGTATACAAATGGCCAACAATTTTTTCGATCAATCCGGAATGTTCTGGCATAAATTTACGCAGACGCATAAACTTCTTACCATCTTGAATCTGTAACCCACCGTTAACTGCCGAAACCTTAACATCATCGAATTTAATCGGCGAAATATTCGCACGGGCCAAGAACAAATCAAAAAAATAATCTCTGGTCGCTTCATAATCCAATTGCCAAACAGGATATTTAATATCTGCGTTCTTTGATTTCGCCCTTACAACATATATATTTTTATTGGATTCGGTCGTTAAACCCTGGTTTTCTTGTATAAATTCTGCGTGATTTGCCGCACCTGCGTACGTCGTAAAAAAGAATATGCCACCCGATTGCCCACCCAACGGCACATGTTGTGAACCGATACTTTCTGCGGTCGGCTTATATGCGGCCGCTTGTTCGTCACTCATTGGTGTTGCAATTAAATGATAAAGTTCAACATCTGGCATACTGTGTAGTATTTTATCATTTCGTTGTTTGTTTGTAAACAAAATAGTTGTTAACCAATACATTGATTTTTTGTTGTACGCCGATAAGCCCTTACATCGATAACGGTGCAATGATTGCATAGACGGGTATTGAAAATTATCGTGCGGGGAAAATCGTTCACGAACCGATTGCGCCATGTCCGCATTGACCGTTGACAGAGTTATAAAATTTATGTAGAATATCGGTCATGAAAACTTATGCTGAGCGGTATGAAGATTTTACAAAAGCGACCATAGAATTAGCCCAAAAGATTCAATCGGCTAATAGTACCAAATTCACAGCCAAGTACACTCTGCCCCAGGTTACATTAGCATTGCGAAACATATATAAAGATCCTATTTTTCATACCAGATTTGTTGGCAGCAAAATGGAAGACAATAAGTGGTCTTCTGGGTTTTGTGCAATGGCAAGTGTTATTATTTATGAAATGTTTGGTGGCACCGATGTATGGAATTTAATGGCAGTACGTTATAATGACTGGGAATTGGGATCGGTTGTATTTTTACAAGACAAGACAACAAAAATAAATTTTGGAACGACCGGTGAACACTTTTATCCCGAAACTATTCCATATGAAATCGGAAAACCTTTGAACATAGAAAAATTAAAAACACCAAATAAAGAATTACTTAAAAGAGTTCTGAATTTTGAATTAAGGAAATTATAAATATGCAAAAACCGGAACCTTTTGTTAAACCAGATATGATTTTTTCGGTGTCCGATGCTTCGGCGTTGCTTAAAAATGTTGTTGAAACGGCGTTTCCGGTTATACGGATTCGTGGTGAATTATCACAAATTACACGCGCGACTTCGGGTCATATGTATATGACAATCAAAGATTCCGGCGCCGCAATGTCGGTAATTATATGGCGCGGAACGCCGATAAATTTTGCGCTAAGCGATGGGTTAGAGGTTATAATTACCGGCAAACTTACGACATACCCCGCGCGCAGTAATTATCAAATCGTCGCGAACAGTATCGAAATGGCGGGCGTTGGTGCAATTCTTAAAATGCTTGAAGAACGCAAACAGAAACTTGCGCGCGAAGGGTTATTTGATGCGTCACGTAAAAAGCCTTTGCCCAAATTACCCACAACCATTGGTGTTGTCACCAGTCCGACCGGCGCCGCGTTCCAAGATATTCAAAATCGTTTGCGCGAACGGTTTCCGGTGCATGTGATTTTGTACCCTGCAACCGTCCAAGGCACAACCGCCGCCGCCGAAGTTGCCGCCGGCGTTGAATACTTTAATCGTGCAAAAAATGTTGATGTTATAATTGTTGCGCGCGGTGGTGGTTCATTGGAAGACTTGTTGCCCTTTTCCGAAGAAATCGTTGTTCGCGCGGTTGCGAACAGCCAGATTCCCGTTATCACCGGCGTCGGGCATGAACCCGATTGGATGTTGGTCGATTTTGCCGCGGATTTTCGTGCACCAACACCGACCGGCGCCGCCGAAGCCGTCGTTCCAACGAAAATATCACTGATTCAAGATTTGGAAAACCTTGGGCATCGGTTGTCCGTTGGACTTGCCACGCGTATCGTAAATACTAAACAGAAAATCGAAAATATAAATATAAAAAGTCCGCGTC
Source organism: Candidatus Enterousia sp. (assembly GCA_045614245.1). GTDB lineage: Bacteria > Pseudomonadota > Alphaproteobacteria > Rs-D84 > Rs-D84 > Enterousia. The sequence continues at coordinate 382 of JAZLCM010000114.1, read as the reverse complement.
AAATGCTGATGGAACGGGCCCAGCGTTTGGACGATATTACGCGCACGCTTGGTATTATTATCAACGCAAAAATTGCGAACACAAAACATAAAATGGAAATAGTTTCAAAGATGCCCGATATTTTAAATAACAAAATGTTAAACCTGGGGCGAGGTTTGGAACATGCGGGGCAAATGTTAAACTCACTGGGCTATAAAAGTGTTTTGAATCGCGGGTATGCAATTGCACGCGGTGCCGATAATATGATTATATCAAGCGCAACCAGTACGCATAAAATCGCATCTGTTGAATTTGTAGACGGTGTGATAAATGTTTAATAAATACCTTGAATTAACCCTTTGTTTATGATACAATTGTGCTATAGTTAAAGGAGAGTTTAATA
>JAZLCM010000113.1:0-14513 GCA_045614245.1 Candidatus Enterousia sp. | reverse complement strand
TCTGTCACCGCGGTCAATGCAATTCTTTTTGGCGTTTGTCATGTCGCATTTTTTGCCTTGGTTAAAGCCGGCACTGACCCATTCGCCACCTTCGGCTTCGCATGCATCTTTTGCCTGTTTTTCCGCCTTTTGGGTATCCATTGCACGTGTAACGGCACCCGATGACCATAATCCCGCCGCCGTACCAACGCCCGCGCCCGCGGCGGCAGCCGCCGCACCCGTTTGCGACCGCGTAAGGCGTTGCGCATTTTCAAGGTATGTTGTTACGTCGATGCCGAACCAATCCGGTGTGCATTGAAATGTTTGACCGGCGTAAAGTTTTTTAGATGCCGTTGGATTTTCGCTGGAAATTTGGTCAACAAAGAAATTCACTGTGTACACGCAATCCAGTGTTCTTTCGTCGAACATTGCACCAAAACGTTGGCATTGGGCGCGCATTAAATCTCGCAGTTCATAAAGGCGTTTTTCTTGCTTTTGTGCCTCTGTTGCGGCGATTTTGCGGTTGTCGCCAAAAACATCCATTACGCGTGCGGCAAGACCACTGTCTTGTTCTTTGCATTCGTCGGCGATTGATTTGCACTTTGCAATCGCGCTGTCGCCCGCGGATTTCGAAAGGCATTTGTCCAATGTTGTGCCACAAATTGTGAATATGCAATCGTTATATTTGTTTCCACAATTCACGACCGATTGATAATAAGCCAATTCGTTGTACGCGTTGCGGTCCGCCAAAATTTCCGGCGCAAGTAATGTGTATTCGTGTCCGGTGCACTTTGTTTGGCGACGGCAAGAATCCATTTTGTTGCCCCATGCGGTGGTGGAATCTTTGTTGCATTTCGTAAAGTTTTGTCCGCATTTTTCAGTCATGCAATCGCGCAGTGCGCGGTCGCATGCGTTTGCGGTTGTGATGCCCGACGTTGCGCCGGTCGCGGTGTCGCGTTCGCTTTGTGCGTCAAGCAATGCGCGTTGGCGCCGGATTGTTTCGGCAAGTTCGCTTGCGGATGAATCCGTTGCCGCCACGCCGATTTCCGCCAAGATGTCGTCAAACATAGATGTTTTGTTGTCGACGATTATAACCTTTTCCGGTTCGGGTTCGGGGTTTGTAACAACCGGTTCCGGGGCTTTTGTTGCGACGGTGCTTGTTGTCGTTGATTGTGCGCCATTTGCGGTGCTTGACGTGCGCGTTGCGGTTGATGCGATGCGGTTTGCCGATGTATTTGCCAATGTCGGTCGTGCCGTGGTTGCCGCGTTTGCGTTCGCCATCGTCGCAATAATTGCGATAGCCCAGCAACCGTAAAAGATTTTTAATGTCTTGTTCATTTTACTTTAATGCCGTGCATGCCGTTTTATAGAACTGACACAGGCGTTGCGCCATGGATCGTTCTGTTGCGTTGTTGTCGCATTTGTTGGGCATGTTGTTATTGCATACCGTCGCGACACATGAATCAAAGGTCTTGCCGGCTTTACAGTTTGACTTTATCCCCGCGAGTTTGGATTCGCGCGTGCTTTGATAATCTTTGACCAATGCTTCAAGTACGGATTCGCGTTTTGCGTATGTCGATTTGCGGTCGTTTGTGACCTGGGTCCGAAGTTCCGCGATATAATCATCACAGCCCGTTGCGTCGGTTGCGCATTCCGCGATTGAACGCGTAAAGACCGAATCTTCGGTGCAATTTTCGAATGTCGTGCCACACTTTTTATTCATACATGTTGTAAATGTTGTGTTGCATGATGATTTTGTGGGCTTTTTATTCATGTTTTGCATACTTGTTGCGATTTGCATTGTCACGCCGGCGGCCTTGCAAGATTGCTCGATAAGTTTGTCGTATATTTGGGATACATCGTCGGTTGTGCAATCCGGTAATTTTTTTATGCATTCTGTTGTTGCCCAAATATACCGCTTGCCGGGGTCCGATGGCGCAACGCGTAATTCTTTGTCGGTCAGTGTGTATTTTGTAGATTGTCCCGCGGTGATATTGGATAAACCTTTTTGTGAAGGTATGTCGCCGGCGGCAGATGTGCCGCAATACTGGCACCGGGCGGCGGGGTTCATGCCAATATTTATCGCGCACGCGGAATCAAGGCACCGTTGCATGTTTACATTTGAACACTTTGATGCCGCAGAAAATGCGCCAAAAAGCGGCGCAATCGCGCAAATCACGGCAACAAAAAGCACTTTGGGATAAATCATCTCTCGTCCACTGGTTGGTATTATATCAGAAAAAGGGCACGGGTGCAAAAAGATTTTTAACAAACCCCTTGACAAGGGTAAAAATTTGTCTATAATATACCCGAACAAATAAAAAAAGGAGGCAAATATGCCAGAAATATATGATGAACGTCATGATGAAAGGGATGAACTTCGTGATGACGTCGAGAAAGACGAAGAAAAAAAAGATAAAAAGATTTGGAAACCGGGTCCATGGATGTTGGGGACAGGCGCTGTGCTTGGTATTTGTTATGTCATAGGTAAACTTACCGGCGGATCGGTTGACGGTTCGGTTGATGTTAATCATCATATGGATGGTGATATTGATATGAGTCATACCGGCAAAGTTGAACTCCCGGTCAGTGGCGAAGCCGATGTCAATCTCAATGTTGATACAATAACATACCAAGAAGCTTGTAAAAAATGTCCGGAAGATAAACAGGATGATTGCGAAGAGTGTAAAAAAGAAAATAAGAAAAAATCTTCGGGGTCCAAGAAATCAAGTGGAACAGGCACCCGTATCTACAATAATAACGGTAATGGTACCCAATCGGTTAACCAAACCGGTGGCGGTGAAGGCATTACAATTATCAATAATAATGGCGGTACACAACCGACACAGTCTAACGACGAAGAAAAAGCAAAGTCGACGGTTCGTGTAATTGCAACATATCGGACGCGTTGCATTCCTGCTTCGGAGCGGTGCTATTATTAATTGCTTATGTGTACGGTATACAAAAATCGGGACGGTTTCGTCCCGATTTTTTTTCCCTGGACATAAATATCGTTTTCTGATAAAATGGCGTGTGATACAGAGAGAATTTATGAAATTCATACGCTTGGTTGTATTTGCTTTGTTTTTGTGCCCGCTTGGGGTGCATGCTGCGCCGGTTACTGGCTTTACTATGGCGTCACAGTTATTGGCGGCGGCGCGTAATGCCGATATTCGCCAGGTCCAGGCTTTGGTTGCGGGTGGCGCGGATGTGAACTATGTTGATGGAACGGGATTGTCGATTGTTTGTACGGCGTTGATGAATAACGACCTGCGTGCCGCGCAAATTTTACAGATGTACGGTGCGGACGCATCAAAGTGCGATAGCCAGATAAGAAAATACAGAAAACGAAATATCCCCGAACGAACTACGGGTGGGTTGTTCGGTGGCCTGTCCACCGCCCAGGGAATGACATTGGCGGCGGCGGGTGCCGCCGTTGTTGTAGGTGGGCTTTTTTTGTTGACTGATGTTTTTGATCCGGAAAACGATAATGGGTACAGTGGTGGCGGTTCGGGTTCCGGTGGCGGTGGTTCAGGTGGTGGCGGAACGACAATTACGGGCGCGCCGCTTTTTGCGTCGGGCTTGCCGTATGGTCCTTTGTTGCCGACCGCGACAGATGAAACAAAAAATTATGCAACAAATTTGTCATATTATGCCCAGGCGGGAACGACCGGAATTTTACTTGAAAACTTTACATTTATGAATGCGAATGAAAATTACCTGTTGCTGATGCGCGGGTATTCACCTTTGGCGCGTGGGTATTTGGGAATGCGGACTTTGCGAAATACAACCGATAATACGCCGCTATCACTTGCGGATTATTCGTTAGGAAATGACCCGGTCGAAGGTGGAAGGCCGGTGAATGTTGCCTTGATTACGGCGAACGGTATCAACGCCGCGGAAAATACTTCGTTGGAAGACAAATTGGTTGTGTGGACGGTAAATTCAAGTCCGTCAACATTGAATCCCGCCGGCAACAGCATGATATCCAGCAAGTATTATAACAATATAATTACTAATGGAACCGATACGGCATCCATAGCCGATGATACAACCGCCGAAGATTCGTCATTGTTGGGTAACTTTGATTTGTCGAATTCGGGGACGGCGGTTTATAACGGTGCGGCGACCGGGCTTGATAATATGGTGGCAAAAATTGTTGGTGGAAATACCGCCGGATATTCGAATGCTGACTATATTGGATTTATGCCAAATGGGCAAATGACAATTTATCGAACAGGTGGCGGAACCCATATGGTCGCGTTACAAAGTCCAATAAATGCCGGGTCATATTCGGGTGGTGATGAAATTATTACCGGAAGCGAAGTGAATCTTTTTGATGAAACATTGACCGCAACGGTGACCGGTCGGTCGGTTGTGTTGACGGTTGTATCATCGGATGAGTCGGCTGAAAAAATTGTATATAACGGTTATATTGGGTTGGATGGTTTATTGTATGTTGATAGCGATGGCGACGGTAATGCGGATTATGCCTATGTTATGAACGGTGGAACATTGCAACAGACCAAGGAATTGCAGACGACAGATTATTATAATTACAGTGCGATGGTGGATGCCGCCGGTCGAACCGGGATAGACGCTGACTTGGATGGCGGGCGTTCCAGGGTTGATATAATCGCAAATGTTGATGTCATAGAACCGTTGCATTTGACCAGTGCGGGGACCATTGAAAGTGTGCTTGTTGCGGGACCAACCGAATATAAAACAACATTTGCGAATTTAATTGCTGGGGCGTATGGCGATACCGACACCGATAATTTGCCAAGTACAAATGCAACGGCGTTTTTTAATTCTTTGGGTTCGTCGTATTCACCACTTACGATATTTTCGACCGGTGGTTCTGTGACGAATTCTGTGTGGTCGGATTCACCACTTACCGCGACATTTGAAAATGCGGCGCCGTTGGTTTATCAAAATTTGGAACATTTGTTTATGTCGGTTGTTGCGGTTGGTGCAAGTACCGCGGGTGAAACTTCGATTCAACCAAATTCTGATACGAATACAAATAAGTATCAGTTGGCACAGTGGGCGACGCGTGACCCGGAAAATGGTTGGTCTTATTACAAGGCGCGCACTTGCGGAATTGCCGGAACCGGTGGAAACGGAATTGATCCATGGTGTTTTGCGGCGGTCGGTGTAACCGATGAAATGGCGACCGCGGCGGCGGCGGGTGCGGCGGGTGTTTTGTGTTCTGCGTTTTACTATATGACACCGCAACAGATATTTATGTTGCTTGCACTGACGGCGGATGGACCTTTTTTGTCGCGGCTTAGTTCCGGCACAGTGTTGACGGAATCGGCGTTGATTAGTCATTTGCAATCGATGTATGAAATGCCGGCTTCGTATCAGTTTCGTATAGATAACGGTGAAAACTATTTGGATGTTTTCAAAGAAGTTTATGGTTACGGCGTTATGAATCTTGAACGGGCGACTACGCCGGGGACAAATTTGTATTTCTATTCCGGTGGCGACATAGTTTCAACATCGGGTAATGCATATTGGCGCGCGGCATCGTTGACCGGTTTCCGTGGTTCGTCGGTGTTAAACTTGGGCCGTGCGGCGATAAGTACTGCGGCGTATGATGTTCTTGAAAGTATTGATGGCGATATGCGTTTGCCGCGTGTTTGGAAAAATACTTTTGCACTTGGTGGTGGCGACCGTCATGCGTTGTATATGGGTGATGTTTTGTCGGATTTGCGTGTGCGCGTGGTGGACGATAATATGATGCGCATTGGAAATATTTCGTTTGGATTTTCGCGTTCCGAACGTGGCTATGATGACGGATTGTCGGGACTTGATAATATGCGGTTTGAATATGCGAATGATAAATGGAAAATTTCTGCGGATTACCAGCGGTATTTAACGGATGGCGCATCGCGCTTTGACGGGCGTTCAAATCCGATTTTAGGGCTTGCGTCGAATGCGATTTCGACTGGTGCGGATTACAAGTATGGTAATTGGTTCTTTGGTGCGCGTGCTGTTTCAGGGGCGATCACCGATGAAGGTTTGCTTGCAAATGATCCAACGATTTCGGCGAATTATGAACCGATGAAACTTGGGAACTTTTCGGCGGTGCAATCCAGTATCGGTTTGCGTGCGAAAAAAATTGGTTTGACGACAAGTGTCGGTGTTGCGCATGAAAGTGATACTTTGTTCGGTGCGTCGGGTGCGGGACTTTTGGAATTGGGCTCGGCGGAAACGCGATATTTTGATGCGGATGCGTATTGGAATTTGTCTGATGCAACGCGTTTGCGTGCGCGTGCGACATTTGCGCATACAACGCCGGGGGTGGAAAATGGTGCGATTATTTCGCTGTCTGAATTGGATTCTAATGCATTTGCGTTTGGTGTGGATAGTGGCGGTTTTTCGTTCGGGGTATCAATGCCTTTGGCGGTGGCGCATGGTAAAATGTCTTATGATTACGCCGACTATGATATCATAGAAAACGAAGATGAACAATATGATTTGGTCATTTCAAATGCCGGTGTTCGTGATATTGATATTCGACCCGATGCGCGTGAAATTCGGTTCAATGCATCGTATCGCCATCGGCTTGGTGAATTTACCGATGGGGCACTGGGCTTGATATATCGTGTGAATCCAAATAACACGCGTGAATTTGGTAATGAATCCATATTTATGTTAAAGTTGTCACACAGGCTTGGTATATAATTTCTTGACAATACGGTTTGCTTCTGTACACTTTTTTTACTAAAAAAAGCGGTTATATTTGTGTTTGGGGTTTATACTTTGATGGATACGTCGTCACAGCGACCTGCGCGTTACACAGATGTTTTGTCGGTGGCGCTTTCTGTTTACAAAATTGTGCGTGGCAAAGATTCGCATGGGGTTGATTGTTTCTATATTGTGCTGTCGTCTGATAATCCGCAATACGTTTTCGATGTCGCGCGTGTTTTGGTTGCAAATGGGATTGTTGGAACGTTATGTCGTACGCCCGTATTGAATAAAGATAAAAAAACGCGAAAAATGTTGGCACTTTGCGTGCGCGATGAAAATCAAGAATTTATATGCGATGTAGAAAAGACAATGGCCGATGTGACTTATTTTCGCGATGTTGTATTGCCCCGATATACCACGGCACAAAAAAACAAGTAATATATTTTCAGGGAAACTATTTGACCTATACGATTGGCAAAACATAACTTGTGTAAGTTTAGAATACATGATATAATTTGTTGGTAAAATTTATGTGTTTTTATGGGATTAAAAGGAAAGCAAATGAAGAACATATTGTTGTCCACGATAACCGCCATTGCCATTATTAGCAATGCGTTTGGTGCGGCATCGGTGCGACGCACCACCGCAACATCATCAAAACCGACTGTTGGTGCAACGGGGGCGATTGGTTCAACGGCACGTGCCGGTTCATTGCGAACAACAAAAGCGATTTCTTCATCTGCACCAATCGCCACATCAACCAAAACTGGATCAATTTCACAATCGACATCAACGGGGACTGGGGCGCGCATGTCGTTACTGAGTGGAATGACAACCAACACGCCGAACATGGGACAGATAAAGGATACCATCGCCGCACAACAGGAATTAAATAACATCAGTTCACAAATCCAAGAATTGCAATCGCAACTTAGCGATGCCCAGGCGGCACAAAGCACACTTATTACTTCGGACAATGTTGGTGATATAGTTGCCGATAAGATTCAAACCATGGGGACATACAGCAAAACGGAAATTGATGAAATGTTGCGTGCAATAACCCCAACGGTCGATAACAATGGTTATTTAAATATGACCCTGACCGACGGAACATCCGTTAGACAATCACCGTATTGGTTAATCGGTATTGCGATAGATACTTATCCACACATCAATACACTATATAGGTATGGAACACATGGTAATATTAGTACGTTACCAGTGGAAAATTGGGTAAACGATGAAATTTGCCCATCAACCAATAGCGATAACAGAATAGGATGTTGTGGACCATTGTATGATTATATAGATGACAATACTACTTTTCTTGTATCATATCAATACTATGGGTATGATGTTGGTGGTACATCTATCATATATCAAAACGACGGCAAGATAGTTCGCAAACAAGTTGTCACTACCGCAGTAGATAATGCCGAAGCATATATTCAAAATGAAATTTGTGGCAACACCCCAAGTACAGAATGTTGGATAGAGCTTGATCATAGCTATGATTCTGGTTTGGGTTGTGCCCGTATATATTGGTTCAATGTTTACACCGTAATAGGGAAGGCATATAACCTTGTTTCTTCGGGATGGTTTCATGGCGATCTTGAATATAATGAATATTATGAGTTATCAACCCCTGGTTCGGTAACAGAAATTCCCAGTGAATGGGTGGATGCCATTTGTGCAAATTACCATAGCCCAAGCGATTTTATAAGATGTTATCAGCTTACTACAGTTTCTAATAACCATAACATTGAAGGATTTGAGGTAAGTAAAGACTATCCGGGTTTTTATTTGGATTCTGTGGAAGCCATAGATAATGGTGTTAAATATAATTATATAACACACCAAGAGGAATTGACGCGAGAAGACCTGCGTGAACATTTTTGTGGTGATAGACCCGAAAGTTCATGTTATATACCGGACCTTTACCCAAATTATTACGGTTCATGGGTAGGAAATACTTTCTGGTTTAGAAGTTTTTCTGTATACATTATAGATACAAATACATTGTTTGGGTATTTTATGACGGGTTTTGATGATTCGGATATTTCCAAAATCACACATTATGTTGCAACATCGCATCCATCAAGTGCAATGATACAAAGTTGGGTGAATGATATCTGTGAAGCAACCACAACGGAACAATCAACAAATATGTTGGGGTGTTGTTGGTTGGAACGTTCCGAACCCGGTTCGGATTCCACATATTTTGGTGTGCATCGTATGTATCACGGATATGAAGTTGTTTCTTCGAATATTATTTCACAACAACCAACCCTTTTGAATCACCAGCATATAATGTTTCAGGAACAAGTTGTGAGGACGTTTGAAAATGATTCACTAAATTATATAAAACGTGAACTATGCGGCGATAGACCGACAACGGATTGTTCGGTTGAATATGTTTCTTCACATGATACATGCGACAATCGTATAACCGAACACCGATATAAAGTTAAATCAAAGGTATTACCGCCAACATCGTATGAAAATATTGGGTCTGAAAGTGATGATATTTCGACGGTAACACACTATATAAGCGGTATAAATCCATCTAATTCTGCGATTCAAACATGGGTAAACAACATATGTGCCGCAACGCCGGCATCGCAGGCAACCAATATGTTGGGGTGCTGTTGGCAACAGTGCACATCGTCCGGTGATGATACTTGTTTCGATGTGCTGCGTATGTATAAAGGATACAAGATTATGGGAATGTCGGTTGTTTTACGGGACGGCAGGTTGATGTTCAAGTATGATATCGATATGTACGAAGACGATTTACGAGAGCAGATAATGCAAGATTTGTGTTCTGGTCATATGGGTAATGATTGTATATATGGTCATGTCACTGGTGATGAAACCGATACATGCGACAGTAATATAAAACGGTGGCACTATAGTCTTTATGTTGCGGCGGACTATGAATTACTTGTCCTTAGCCAAGAGCCAAGTGAAGATGGTCTTGGGTCTATAACCCGGTATCGTACGAATATTCCAGAAGATATGGTAAGTTTATATAAGAATTATTGGTGTGGTAATAAAGCAGACTTTTGGTGCAAGTTGTCGGTAGAAAATATACCCGATAGTACGGATTTGTTGTTGACATTGCGTCAACGCCATAATGGTGTAGTCTGTTCGCCTGGCAGTGTTTCGACATTGGGTCAGTATCAAATTTGTACTACAAATCAGGATAATACGGTTGTTATTGTTAACAGCAGAATCTGTGGGAATAACAGTGGTACGGATACTTGTTGGGTGACCAGTGTGACAGACAGGTTTATTGAACATCCAGAATATTTTGATGGTTCAACGTCACGATTTGAAGCATCCGTATTCAAAAAACTGATTGAAGAAGAAAAGTTACCGATTAGGTTAGAAAAATAACACATTGAAAACGGTCGCGTTCGCGACCGTTTTTACTATCCACTTATCACTTACCACTTACACTATCTATGACAATTTATGGATAACCAAACCGCTGCGCAGTTTCGGTTCAAACCATGTTGTCTTTGGTGGCATGATGTTGCCGGTGTCCGCAATGTCGATGATTTGGCGCATTGTGACGGGATAAAGTGCAAACGCAACCGCCATTTCGCCACTATCAACACGTTTTTGCAATTCGCCAAGACCGCGGATTCCGCCGACAAAGTCTATTCTCTTGCTTGTGCGCAAATCGCCAAGGTTCAAAATTTTATCGAACACTAAATTCGAAAGAACCGTCACATCCAACACGCCGATTGGGTCGTTGTCGTTATATGTGCCGGGCTTTGCGGTCAATGAATACCATTTGCCGTTCAAATACATGCCAAAGTTATGTAATTTGTTCGGCTTGTAAATTTCCGTTCCCATTTCGACCACATCAAAAGATTTGGAAAGTTCCGCGATAAATTGTTCCGGTGTTAATCCGTTCAAATCGCGCACAACGCGGTTATAGTCGATAACCTTTAATTGGCTTTCTGGGAAAATCACGGCAAGGAAGAAATTGTATTCTTCATTACCCGTATGGTTTGGATTTTGTTCGCGCTTTTCCGCACCGACACGTGCCGCCGCCGCAGTTCTGTGGTGACCGTCCGCAACATACATTGCTGGAACGTTTTTGAAGATTTCGGTAATGCGCGCATTTATCGCATCGTCGCGAATGACCCAGAATTTATGACCGAAACCGTCCGCCGCCGTAAAATCATATTCGGGTGCGTTGTTTTTTACAAAATCTTCGACGATTTTGTTCATCTCATCAACATCGGGATACGCAAAGAACACCGGTTCGATATTCGCGTTTTGAATGCGCACGTGAATCATGCGGTCGTCTTCTTTGTCTTTGCGTGTCAGTTCGTGCTTTTTGATTTTGCCGGTCATATAGTCGTCGACATTTGCCGCCGCAACCAAACCGTATTGTGTGCGGCCGTCCATTGTTTGCGCATAGATGTAATACATTTCTTTGTCGTCTTGGACCAACCAACCGCGGTCTTGCCACAGTTTGAAATTTTCTACCGCTTTGTCATAGACCGCTTGACTGTGTTCATCGGCAATAGGGTCAAAGTCTATTTCCGGTTTAATAATGTGCAACAGTGATTTTTCACCGGCCTCTTGCTTCGCCTCAACCGAATTCAGAACGTCGTATGGACGCGATGCAACTTCGGCGGCAATTTCCTTTGGTGGGCGAACACCGGCAAATGGTTTTATCTTCATGATATATCTCCTTTTGGGTTAAACGGTTTCGATTATAAACCCTTTTTCCCAAAAGGCAAATATAGTTTCTTTATCTGTCGATTGCCACGTCAAAGACCGTTTCTGCGCGCACGTTATCAAGTGGATGATATTGGAACGGCACGGTTTCAAAGTCTATTTTGTTCATGTCGATGCGACGTATTGTGCGGTCGAACATTGTGTGATAGTAAATCTTTCTATTCGTAATATCACTTGCGATGGTCCATTGCGTTGCAGACGGCATATCAAATTTTCCTTCTTTGGCGGCCTGGGTCGTGCCGAACGGAACATCAAAGTTGTTCAAGATATGAAATGCTTGTTTGACCGTTGATGCCGCGTCCGGTTGTTGAATTGAATAGTTTTTGAAAAACGACGCGCGCACAAATCTTGATGGCGATGAAAAGTCACCGGGCAGGCCGAGCAAGCCCGTTCCATGACTTAGTGATTGCAACTTTATTGGGCCGAATACAGTCGGCGCGATTGTGCCTGATTGCAAATTGATATAGTTATCAAGGTTCGTCATATGCCATGTGAATTCCGGCGAATTTGCTATGGTCCCCAATGGGTTTTCATGAAAAGTTGGGATGCCGTCTATGATTTCCAATATGACCACGCGACCCGACGGTTCGGCGATGCGCCAATGGACGGTGGACGCGGTTGGGTCTATATTGATAATGTTTACATGGTCGATTGCGTGTTTTACTTCATCTATGCTTGAAAAATGCGACAGTATCCATGATACAACTTGGAAATCTGCGATAGATGTATCGCGGTGTTCCGGTGAATATGGAACGTATTTGCCATAGTCCGGAAAATAGAACAGGGCGGCGGAAAGACCGGCTTCATTTGTGCCGTCAACGACGAATTCCGGGCGTTCCATGCCAAGCCCGACAAAGCCGTATTTTGATGTGAATTTCATGCCACCCTGCGTGCCGTTGGGTAATAACGATTGTTCGGTGTGGCCGCGTGGCGATATGACATAAATGTTGTTCATTTCCGAACCCGACCAATCGACAGTGCGTGCCATAACGACGGAATCATCCGCGGCGGTCAGTTTTATACCGGTGCATGCGATTGCACTTTGGGTGGCGGCGATGGCAAGGATGAAAATAGAAATAGTGAATTTTGTTTGCATGTTGTTTCCTTTTGGTTGTCGGTAAAATTATATCGATTTGTCGCATACGCGACCACAGGAACGAATTCGGCATGCGTGTGAAAATTTATTTGCAAAACGGAATAGGGCGGTATATAATACACCGCGCCTTGGGGCATAGTTTAATGGTAGAACATCGGACTCTGACTCCGCTAGTATTGGTTCGAATCCAGTTGCCCCAACCAGAGTTTACAAAACCGTCCACAAGGGCGGTTTTTTGTTAGAAACCCAACACCTACAAAAAGTTCGAAAGTTGTCTTTTTGAAACAGGCGATTTTTATACTGCTTTTGAACTCTTTATGATATAATTCTCATAAAAAGGGTCATAATATGGAAATAAAAATTAGAAATGCAGTTCCCGAGGATGCAAAAGCAATTCAACAAATTATTGCTGTTGGTTATAGACGTTCTTTTGCAGAACTTCATTCAAAAGAGTATTTAGAAAATAAAATTCAAGAATACCTAAGTCCTGCTAGAATAGAAAAAATGGCAAATGTAATTCGTGATACAAATTCCATAAATATCGTTGCAGAAAACGCAGATGGTAAAGTTGTGGGGTCTGTTGGCGGTATGAAAGACGAAAACGGAAATTATCAGTTAATAGCATTATATGTAGATGAATCTGTTATCGGTGATATAAAATTTGCACTAAGTTTGGTTAAAGAATTTTCACAACGTGTTAAAAATAATGGTGCAAACAAGTTTACTACTGGAACATTAACAGGCAGTAGAGTATGTAAATTATACGAATTATTAGGTGGCAAGAAGATAAAAGAATTCATAAACGAAAAACGCGATAATGTATCAGAAACAGAATTTGAATTTGATGTAAATAGATTTATTTAAACCACACGTCTTTAATCTTATCAATCTCTCGTCCAATTTCTAACAATTCGGCTCGAGAACTGCACACCGAGCACAACCAAAGTTTCAAAACTTGCCCATCGGGGCAAGTTTTTATTTATTTTCTAATATCTACAAAAAGTTCAAAAGTTAAAATTAAAAAAGTGGCGAAAAATCGCCACTTTTGAACCAGTAAATATTGACAATTTAATTAAAAGCAGTATATTTTCAACATAGGTAATTGCATGATAAATATAGAAACATTAAAAAATCTTGCTAAAAATGGAGTTGTTACACACTCCAGTCGTTTTCATGCAGATGATATTTTGTCAGCAGCTTTGTTAAAGATGGTTGGTATCATCTCCAATATTTCAGTGATTCAACGCGTTGGGCGAGTTCCACAGAACTTTAATGGGTTAATTTTTGATATCGGTGGTGGACAATTTGATCATCATCAACAAGATGCTCGCATTCGTCCAACCGGTGAAAAATATGCTGCATTTGGTTTATTATGGGATGCTGTTGGTACAGAATATATCGTAGATAAATATAAAACCGATGAAAAAACCGCAAAATCTGCTGCCGAAAAATTCGATATAGATTTCGTGATACCAATGGATTTGTCTGATAATTTTGGTACCAAACGGTATCCAAATACGCTTTCATATCTTATTGCATCCAGAAACGATATCAAATTTACACAAGAACAAACCAATAAAATGTTTGTGACAATCGCAAATAGCTGTTGCGAATATTTAGAATCAGGAATATATAAATCGTACAAATTTACAAAAGATAAGAACCAAGCGCAAACTTTGGCTGTTTCTGATTTTATAACATTACCGTTGGATTGTGATATTGATCGTTCCGCATTCGAAGGCACACGTGTAAAATATATTATCAAAGAATCACATCGTGGCACATACAATATCACAACGGTTGAACCTTATAAGATTCCAGCAGAATATATAAATATGCCTGGATGTGTTCAAGTATACAGTATCGGCGCAGCTTTTGATACTTATAACAATGCATTAATATCCACAAAAAAATTAGTAAAAGATCTTCAAACAAAAACTATGTAGTTTTCAGTTTGTTTCTAACCTTATAAATCTCT
>JAZLCM010000112.1:0-1858 GCA_045614245.1 Candidatus Enterousia sp. | reverse complement strand
CACCGTAAATGACGGAATACCGCCTTTCGGCGGTATGACGGAAATGACCTAATCAACAACGCCGATAAATCCGTCCGAATTCATATCTGTGATGCGAACGTCGCAAATCGTACGGGGTGGAATAGGGTTGCCGATTATTTTGATCGGTATATCATCGGGTGTACGTGCCATATTGTCTGATTCAACCAAGACCTGTGAAATGGTTCCAATCTGTGTGCGCATAAATTCCTGCATATTTTCCGCCGCAATTGCGGTGATTTCGTGCACGCGCGCCCGCGCAAGATTTCGTGGAACCGGGTTCGGCATGGTTGCCGCCACCGTTCCGGGGCGCGGTGAAAAAGGAAATGCGTGAATCCTTATTGGTTTTAATTCGCGTGCCAATGCCAATGTTTCACCGAATAACTCGTCCGTTTCGCCCGGAAAACCACATATTATATCCCAACTGAAACTGACCCGGCCGTTCGCCAATTTAACCAATTCACGCACAGTTTCCGCCGTATGTCGCCGTCGCATCGCGCGCAATATCGTGTTCGAACCTGACTGCATAGAAAGGTGCAAATGCGGCATAAAACGATTGTCAGTCTTCATCATTTCAATAATGTCGCGTATTGCCGGAACCGCCGGGTCCACCGATGAAAGCCGTAATCGCCTGAGGTTCGGCACATCGGCAAGCAACCGTCGGCATAAATCAGAAATCAAAAACGGTTTTCCATCGTTCCTTTGCACATAGGATGCGGTATCCACACCCGTTAGGACTATTTCCCCAAACCCATGTTCGGTTGCCGCGCGTACATTTTTCAAAATTTCGTCATATTCAAATGATACAGATGGCCCGCGCAAAAGACGTGTTACACAATAAGTGCAATCGTGATTACAGCCATTTTGTATTTGAACAAAGCATTTTGAAAATTTGTTTTCTGTATCAAAATTGCCGTTGATTTCCGGTTGCGAATTGCCGCAATTTTTTTGCGGTATTTTGTCCAAGTATGCGTCCAAATCCATCTTTTTTTCGTTTGGAATAACAACCACGCCCGGAATTTTTTCAAACAGTTTTGGATTGCGTGTCGCGGCGCAGCCAGTCACAAAAATGGTCGCACCCGGATTTTCGCGCGCGATTTTTCGCACCGCCTGGGCACATTGACGTTCCGCCTCTGCCGTAACCGCGCAAGTGTTCACAACCACCGCGCATATTTCGTGCGGCGCCAACATAGATTTTATCCGGTTGCACTCCATCGCGTTAAGCCGGCACCCAAAAGATAATGTCTTAATTTTATTTTTTTCTTGCATTTTGACCATTTTTGAATCATTATAGCGTGGCTAAAATATATTTCAACAAAGGAATTTAATATGGCACGCACGACTAATTCTGATACATTACCATTTGTGGAAAGCCGATATGAACTTGGAATGTTGGCATCACAGCGGGTTCGCGACCTTAACGGTGGCGCAACACCGGTTGTTGAACGTGACGGCGATAAACCGACGGTTGTCGCACTGCGCGAAATCGCAAGTGGCAAGTTAGATATCGCAAATATCCGCCACGAATTTGTACAGTCTTATAAAGATGCCCCCGCCGTCGAAAATGCCGAAGAAACACTGGAAGTTAGCAGTGATAACCCCGAATTGCGCGATATTGATGCGGAATTAGAAGAAACACTGGTTGGTGATGAACCTGTGGACGCGGCGGAATTGGTTGCCGATGACGTCATGGATGACGACGCAGAATCCGACGAGGAATAAATAGTATAATACAATCCGGAGATGTCGCATAGTTGGTCTAGTGCGCCACATTGGAAATGTGGTATACGGGCAACCGTATCAAGGGTTCGAATCCCTTCATCTCCGCCACAAAAATCAA
>JAZLCM010000111.1:0-9806 GCA_045614245.1 Candidatus Enterousia sp. | reverse complement strand
TAGCTTCTATTTCGGAACCCGTTGCGACAAACGCTTCAACCGACGCCCGTATGTCGTTCTTGTCGGGGTCAAAGAACAAACCAAACATCGGAAGAATCAAGGATACGGCCGCCGCACAGCAAGAATTAAATAACCTTAGTTTACAAATCGAAGAACTGCAATCACAAATTAGCGATGCCCAGGCGGCACAAAGCGATGTCCTTACTGCATCTAACATTGATGATATCGTGGCTGATAAAATCCAAACCATGGGAACATACAACAAAACAGAAATTGACAATTTATTTTCCGCATTGCAAAGTAAATTTCCACAGATTGATGGCAAGGGCAATATCAACATACCCGATTCGGACGGAACAAACGTGATTCAATTATTACCATACTATTTTTATGCCAATTACTGGCAATACGGCAGACTTGCACAGATTCAAACATATAAATTACGAATACCACACAAATTTGGGACAACACCGTTTAATGATTTGGCACAACAGTATACCAATGGATGGGTAACGGACATATGCGAACCGGAACAAACAAATCATGATCTGATTGCGTGCGGTTTTTGGAACGCCAGTGGTGGTAATGGTCAAATGGAAGAATTTAATACAATCAGTTGTTACAAAGGTTTTCATATTCAAAACACATCAAGCATAGGCAATGTAATCAAAGACAAATATGTAACCTTTGAAAATATGACTGAAACCCAGATACGCGAACATCTTTGTGGTAACCTGTCCAGTGACGCATGTTTTATAACGGAATTCGAAGAAAAAGCCATGGGTGTTTGCACACGGAAAACATTCACCCTTACCAAGTCAGCAACCCCAACAACCCAGCAACAACCACCGTATTCTTGTAATACACATTCACACTTTGGCGGATTGTTACAAAATGAAATTTGTTACATAACGGGACCATACGACTATGAGACCGCTACGTCATACGTCGCAGGATGGGTAACAAATATATGTTCAAGGGTACCTACAACAAACCTTATATCATGCGGTTTTAACTCATTATACCCTGTATACCCCTATGATGGTGATTATGAGTTTCAAGTTCCTGCATGCTATGAAGGTTTTTATCAATCAGATATGCGGATAACCGCCCAAGGCACACAGTATGATTATGTAACCTTTGAAGATTTAACCGAAACCGAAATTCGTGAACATTTTTGTGGCACGTTATCAACCGGTGAATGCACAATGTCAAACTATCAAGAAGCCAGTTGGAGTAGCGAATGTGTTGAAAAAACATTTACCATAACCATGATAACACCAGAACAATCACCATATTCTTGTAATACATATTCATTCTATGGAGGATTGGAACTGATGAGCTATTGCTACACAACGGAACCACATGATCTTGGAAATGGTGCATGGGAAACCGGATTATTATACACCGCAGAATGGGTAGCAGATATATGTTCAAGTGTACCTACGGCAAACCTTATATCATGCGGTTTAAGCTCATGGCATGATAGTACCTCATCATATGGTACTACTAGTACTATTATAGATCGTTTTGCTGTTGGTGTATGCTATGGAGGTTTTTATCAATCAGATATGCAGGTAACCGCCCAAGGCACACGGTATGATTATATAACCTTTGAAGATTTAACA
This sequence comes from Candidatus Enterousia sp., assembly GCA_045614245.1. GTDB lineage: Bacteria > Pseudomonadota > Alphaproteobacteria > Rs-D84 > Rs-D84 > Enterousia. The sequence continues at coordinate 8,178 of JAZLCM010000111.1, read as the reverse complement.
CTAACCGAAATTCGTGAACATTTCTGTGGCACGTTATCAACCAGCGAATGCACAATGTCAAATTACAACGTGGGAATACAGGGGCACAACACTAGATGTGTTAAAAAAACATTTACCATAACCATGATAACCCCAAGTCAAGAAACATCAACCGGACCAACATTTAATTTGATGGATAAATTTAGCACCAGCAGTGGTATCGGACATTTGTATTACTATAAAACAAATGGAACCGAAACCGAGATAAACAAGTTTGTCGCGGATTATTGCACAACCCAAGGCGAAGTTTGGTGCAAAAAGGTAAGTGCCCCAGAACAGTTCAGTTTTGGTATAAGGGTCCGCGATCATGGATACGCCTATAGACCGGGTTCCGAAGTTACAACAAATCTTGGGACATACAGGTGGTATGATACAAACGAATCGAATCCGGAATATTATGTTGTTGAACAAGTTTGTGGCAACAAAGATGGCACGGACGATTGCTATATGACGCAGATTGAAGATAACTCTGCCTCAACCGACAGCATGACCCCAAGGTATGGAATTCGTATCTTTGAAAAACTTACCATCCAAGACGAATTACCAAAACCATACACAAAAGACTAAACCATGGAAACGGGCGCGAATGCGCCCGTTTCACTTGCACTAACACCAATCACTTATCACTATTATAACTTTTTCATTGCTGAAACATCGATTTCAATCATGGATGCGCCGTTCTTATCGACTTCGCCCCATATCTCAACATAATCCGATGGGGCAACCGTCAAGCCGTTCCAATCCATTTCATCTATTTCCACATTGATTGTTCCAGTGTTATCTTGGAAAACATAAGAATTTTCCCCATTTTGCCGCAACAAATATCCGCGAACAATAACCGGCGAATTATCGGAAAGTCCACGAACCTGTTCAATGGTCATAACTTCGGTCATCGTTCCATTGTTTGCATTGTTATGAGCCATATTCCCAGACCCTGCGAACGCCGCAGTTGACGCAGCGAGTCCCAAAACCGCAACCAAAGAAGTTTTTTTCATTTTGCATTCCTTTGATTTTTTCTTCATTTTTTCGTCTTTCATTTTTTCTTCCTTTGTTTTTTGTTATGTGCTTTTCACACACAAAAATTATACCGAAAAAATGCCAGAAAATATTCAGGAATGGTTTCAAAGGAATTTATGCAAATCCGCGCCATTTTGGTTCAGCCACCGCCGCGCGCGTTCAACACCAAAACCATACAGCGCACGCACCAACGCCCAAAATTCAGGCGAATGATCCATATGTTTAACATGCGCCAATTCATGCGCCACAACATATCGCATAACATCAAACGGTGCGAACGCCAACCGCCATGAAAAAGATATTGTTCCCGTCGTTGACCGCGACCCCCACCGCGAAGTCGTATCGCGCAGGCAAATCTTTTTCGGCCAAAAGTCGCGCGGTGTTTGCCGAATTAAATCCTTGATACGTTTCAAAAGTTCCGTCTTGATAAACATGCGCACACGATTTTCAATAAGGTTCACATCGCCACCAACAAACAATGTATGCGTTCCATCATCGTTCAAAACAAAACTGTTCCCACGCAGATTTCCATCGTATATAACACGAACCCGCATATCCAAAAAGTTAAACATATCGCCCGATTTCAAATGTTCTTTGCGCGGGGTATTCGCAAAAAAACGTTCAAGCCAACGACGTTTTTGTTCCACAAATTTCATAACTGTGGAATTCGCCGAAATAAACGGTCGCGTTGCATCAATCCGACGCATGTCCCCGCCGCGTGGCCGCAAAGTTATATTCCGCACGCCCCGACGCACAGTTATTACCACAGGTATCTTTTCCCCAGATGAAGTTATAAATTCAAATTCAGACATGTTTTATTTTTGTGCGAATCGCCCGCGCGATTTTATTCGCATCAAACCCACACACACGATACACCAATTCAGCCGGACCTGACAAGCCAAATTCATCAATTCCAATGACAATATCTGCAAATTCAAACCAAGGCGCGGTCGATGCGGTCTCTATCGCGACAACGGTTCCGGCCAAGATTTGTTCTTTGTATTTTTCATCCATCGCGCGGAAATGTGCAACCGACGGGATACTTGCGACCTGGACCGCGCCACCCAAAATCCGCGCAATATCCACCGCGAGTGGAACTTCGGCACCCGTTGCAATAATCGTCATTCTTGGGCGCACCGCACCCGCACGATAAACGATATATCCACCAAACTTTATTTCACCAAACACCGCATGACCAACCGGCGCAATCGGCTGTCGCGAAAGAACTATGCATGACGGTCGATTTGTTTCCGCCAAAGCCGTTTGCCATGACCATGCAACCTCTGCGGCATTACAGGGGCGAAAAACATTCATATTCGGAATCATGCGCAATCCAGCAAGTTGCTCTATTGGTTGATGCGTCGGTCCATCTTGCCCAACGGCAACACTGTCATGCGTCAAAACATACACAACCGGCAACCCCGAAATCGCACTAAGACGCATTGCGCCACGCATATAATCACTAAACACCAAAAAGGTCGAACCAATCGCACGAACACCGACATACGCCATACCGTTCATAATCGCCGCCATCGCATGTTCACGCACGCCATAGTTTATATATCGACCCGAAAAGTTGTTATCGGTAATTTCACGCACACCCGGGACACGTACATTTGTGCTTTGTCCTAAATCCGCACTACCCATTATAATATCGGCATCTTGCCTTATGATATTTTCCAAGTATTCACCCGACATTTCACGCGTCGATACCGGAACATTTTTTTGCAACAACGATACCTTTGGCACATTTGCATACTTTACCTTTACGGACTTTTTGTGTCCACGTGCCAAGACGCGCCACAAATCGCGACCCGCCTCAGAATCCAAATGATTTATTAAATCCGCGATTTCCGCGTCACTTATCGCAAGCCCATGCGCACGCGCCGTTCCCGAAACACTTGTCCCCTGACCCAACACCGTATCACACCGCACAAACAAAGGACCATGGGGTTTGGTAGATATCGCGTCATAGATTTCATCCATATCCGTTCCATCCACCGCACATACCGTCCAACCCGCCGCCCGCATACGCATAGAAACATTTTTATCCGTTTGCGCCACACCATCAATACTTATGCCGTTATTATCCCAAATTAAAACAAGGTTATCCAAATTATACCGACCGGCGAAACCGATTGCTTCCGCTGCGACACCTTCCATCAAATCGCCATCGGAACAAAGGCAATACACACGACCACCCGTTTTATTATGCTTTGCGGCAATCGCCATACCAACCGCGTTTGCGACACCTTGGCCCAACGGTCCGGTTGTTGCCGCAACACCATCAATTCCAAATTCTGGATGTCCCGGCAACCCACCAATTTGCCGAAAAGATTTTACATCGGGAATATTATATCCGGATAATTTAAGGACCGCGTACAGCAACGCCGACCCATGCCCCGCCGACAAAACAAACCTATCGCGCGACGGATTTAGAAACACCGCATAAATCATCGTCACAATATCGGCGGCACCAAGAACAATTCCGACATGCCCACTTTTTGCACTTTGCACCGCGCGCAGACCACACGCACGCAACGCATTTGACATTTCATGTAAATTCTTGGAATCTATTTTCATTTTATGATATTATATCACAAACAAAGGATTAATAAAATGCTAAAAATTTGGACAGACGGAAGTTGTCTTGGTAACCCCGGTCCCGGCGGATGGGCTTTTGTTGCAACCGACGGAAAAAACAAAGCCGAACGTAGCGGTGGCGAAAAAGACACAACAAATAATCGTATGGAATTGACCGCGGTCATTCGCGCAATTAGTGCGGCACGAAACCATAGCGAGATTGAAATTCACACCGACAGCCAATATGTAAAAAATGGAACCCAAGTGTGGATGAAAAATTGGAAGAAAAATAATTGGCGCACCGCCGACCGTAAACCTGTAAAAAACCAAGACCTTTGGCAAAAGTTGGACGAATTAGTTTCCACAATAAAAATTCATTGGGTTTGGGTGCGCGGTCATAACGGCGAAGAATTAAATGAACGTTGCGATGAACTTGCGCGCAATGCCGCCACCGCATTAAAATAAGAAAGATGAAACTTGAATCTGCTGGAATTTTAATTTCACTGCGCCCATTTAACGAACGCGATGCGATTGCACACATATTCACACGCGACCATGGCGTTGTTGCCGGAATGTTGCGCGGTGCAGTTGTCGCAAAAAGCAACAAACCGATTATTGGGCAAGTTGGAAACGCGGCATGGGGCGCAAGGCTTGATTCCGCCCTTGGCGTGTTTCATTGGGACACGGAAAAAAATTTAATTGCACCAATTATGACGAACTTTGAACTTATCAAATTAGTCAACAGTATTTTTGATTTGATTCGATGCCTGTTGCCAGAACGCGAATCGTATTCCATACTTTATGACGAAACTATAAAATTTATGACAAATTTATCGACCAACAAAACGCCGTATGACGATTATATGGCATGGGAAATAACATTACTGCGTGAAATGGGATTTGCGTTGGATTTAACAAAATGTTCGGGGTGCGGCACGACAAAGAACCTTTGTTATATATCCCCAAAAACGGGACGCGCCGTATGCGACGAATGTGGCGAACCCTATAAAAACCGGCTGTTTCGTTTACCAATAACACTTGACACGACACTAAAATTTCTTGAAAAAACATGCACCGAACTTGGCGCAAAAATTCCAAGTTCACGCATGACATTGACCCCGAAAAAAAATTCTTAAATTTTTGTTGCATGTCGCAGAAAAAGTTTCTAAGATACAACCGTTCAACAAGCAAAGGAGAAAAACATGTTTTGGACAATCCTCGTTCTGGTTATCGGAATCGCGCTCTTTTTGTTTGGCGGCATGTTCGTTAAACAAGATGGCAAGAAACCTACATCCAGTCCTATGATAATCAAAATAATCAAATTGATTGCTATCATTTTGATTTCTGGCTGTGTCTGCCGCATTTATATGCCGTATTATTTGACACATACAAACCCAATGATCTTGCAAGAAATGGTATCCGCAATGCAGGAACAGCAAAACGCCGTCAAGAACAAGGCGATACGCAAATATGTCCGTTCAAATATGAAGGACATGATTGGCGATGCACCAATTTGGGGTAAAGAAGATGCCAAGAAAACTATTTTCTTGTGGTCTGATTATTCTTGCCCATATTGCCGTCGTGTTCATGGCGAATTGGCACGTGTTATGGAAGGTCGTGACGACGTCCGCGTTGTGTTGAAAAACTTTTCAATCCATGGCGAATTGTCTGATGCACCGGCAAAGGCTGTTATCGCTGCGAAATTGCAGGGACATGACAAAGCCGCCGCATTGGATAGAAAGTTGATGGAAAAAGAATACTATACCCAAGATGATTTGAAAGATCGTTCAAAACTTGGCGAAAAGGTCAAAAAGAACGTTATGAAATTGGCGGGCGAAGTTGGTTTGGATACCGCACAATTGGAACGTGACATGAACGGCGAAGTTGTCGCACGTGAATTGAAAAACGTCCGTGATTTGGCACAACGTTTTGAAATCAGCGGCACACCGTATTTGGTTATCGGCGAAGAAGCATTTCCAGGCGCCATACCATACGATCAGATTATCAAGGCATTGGATAAATAATTATTCCGATACGCGAAAATCCCCACGAAGTCGTGGGGATTTTTTTGTATTCAGCACAACAAACTTGATTTTTGTCCAAATTTTATGTAAAATGTATCACGGTTAAATCATAACAAGAGGTATTAAAATGACGGGCGCGAAACAAACAAACAAACAAACAGAAGAACGCGCAAGTAAAGATAAGCTAGTCCCTGTATATCTTAATGGTGTTCAATTAACAGAACACCAGGCAGATACACTTTCGGACGCATTGAACAACTTATACGAAGAACAGAAAAAAGTCTTAAACAAAATCGTATCTGAATATAAATCTGAAATTGAAAAATTACCACAGATATTCAAAATTAGGATAGAAGCACTACGGGAAGTAAATCCCGAAAAATTTTGCGATTCTCCGGAATTGATTTTATCAAGTTTAACCGCGGTCTATCTTATAAAAGGGCTACAACCCATAGTACCAAAAAATTTTAAATCTATTCCATTTGATAAAATAGAATATGAACAGGCACACGAAAAATATGGTATCAGTTTCGGTGACGTAAATCCGGCTTTGGTTAGTGAAATGGTTTGGGCGTATTTTACCGATATCAAAAACAATGCCATAGATGAAGATGGAAATGTGATAAATATAACAAAATCTAAACTTATGACCGTTTTTCACGGTTGGAAAGAAAATGGAATACCAATGGATGCAAAAAACACAATCGCCAAATATATAAAAAAAGACATGAACACCAAACCTTTGACACATGAAAGATAATCAACAAAAAACATTCCTCTGTTAATGCACAATTAAAACAGGACTGTTTTTACATAAAAAATTATGCCAGATACTGACAAGCCCCGCCCTTGCGACGGGACCGCAGAGTGCAAGTGAAACGCTGCACGATGCGGGGGCGGGTTTAGTTCCCCTTTGCTTTGCGAAGTGGTGGACGTGAAACGGACGGTGCAGTTTCACCCGCCCCCGATTTGACCATCGCTCACGCTCGGTCTCATCGGCCCCGTCACCAAGGCAGGGCTTGCCAACCGTTCCATTTTAATTGTTAATTGCAAAAAACACCCCACGATTAAATAGTGGGGTGTCAACATAATCAATCACAAAATTATTTTTCTTCTGCAACTTCTTCTGTTTTTTCAGGTTCCGCGGACGCTTCGGTTTCTTTGACTTCGTCTTTGGATTCTTCTTTGGTTTCGCCCTCTTCTTCAACCTTTTTCGTACCAAAGGTCAAAACTTTACCGGCAACCAAAGCCTCTATTTCATCGTTTGTACGCGCGACATAGACCTTGATCGGCACAATCACATCCGGATGCAACGCGATTTTTGTATCAAACGCACCAATCGATTTAATCGGCGAACCCAACATAACCTGGGCCGAAGAAATATCAACATTTGCGACTTCTTTCAATGTCCGCGCGATATCACGACTTGACACCGAACCATACAATTGACCGGTATCACCCGCCTGGCGTATCATATACATTTTGGCGTTCTTGACCGCATCAACCTTGGATTCAGCCGCTTTCTTGGCATTTTCATGACGCGCCTGAAGTTCCGCCTTTTGCGCTTCGAACAACGCAACATTTTCACGTGACCAACGCAAAGCCTTGTTATTCGGCAACAAGTAATTACGCGCATAACCAGTTTTAACCTCGACCGTATCACCGATTGTCCCAAGACCTGTAATTTTTTCTGTTAAAATAATTTTCATTTTATCTGTCCTTTATTTGTAAAGTTAGGGTTATACCCAAATACTTACCCGATGTTATTGCGCACAAACGGAAGTAATCCCAAATGACGCGCACGTTTAATGGCCTGGGCCAACAAACGTTGGTCTTTTTGCGAAACGCCACTAATACGACTTGGCACAATTTTACCACGTTCAGTGATATAGTGTCCCAACATTTTAACATCTTTGTAGTCAATAACCTTGCCCTTTAACGGGTTAGATTTTTTACGATAAATTGCTGCACGAACTGCCATTATTCTGCCTCCTCGGTATTCTTTTTCATCATTATGGACGGGCCATCCGCCAACGCATCAACACGCACGTTAAGGAAACGGATAACATCTTCGTCAATACGACTGCGCCGTTCAAGTTCGGCAATCGATTTACCCGGCATTTCCACGTTCATCATAACATAGTGCGCCTTGCGGTTTTTACGAATAACATACGCCAAATTTTTCAATCCCCAAAACTCTGTGGATTTCACTTCGCCGCCCAGTTCTTTGATAATACCTGCAAATTTATCCGCTTTTTCTTTGACCTGCGGTTCGGTCAAATCCTGGCGAAAAACCAGGACACTTTCATAGTAAGCCATTTTATTTCCTTTGGTTTAGTATCAGCCGTCACCACCATTGATAACAGCAGGAACAAGCGCAATTATTACAATTTTTTACAAAAAAGCAAGCAGAAATGTAAAACGTGGGAATAATCTCTATTGACACAGGCGAAAAAAATTTACTAACATGAAACTTGTAACGGGGGAAAGTATGAATAATTTTCACAAAAACCTT
>JAZLCM010000110.1:0-3450 GCA_045614245.1 Candidatus Enterousia sp. | reverse complement strand
GTATTTTTATGACGGCGCGGCGGGTGGTACGGCATCCAGTACGACAAAGACTGCGTCTATATCAAGTATTACGGCACTTAATGCCGGAACGATTATTACTGTCAAACCGACGGCTACATCAACCGCGGCGGCAAGTACACTGACGTTAAACAGTTTCGCGGCAAAGCCGATGTATTATAACGGTGCGGCGGTGACGGCGGACAATGCGGGTATCGTGTGGAATTCGAACTATCCGTCCACATTTGTGTATGACGGCACGAATTGGGTATTTATGGGTCATGGTGTTGATATTGATACGGATACCACGTATGGCGCGATGAATTCATTGGCAAGCCCGACCGGTACGGATGCGAACCTGGGCGGTATTGCGGGGACCAGTACGACCGACGCGGTCATCAGTCCGCGTGTGCTTAAAAACGTGATTCAAAATACGACATTGACGGCGAACACCGCCGGCACCGGTGAAACACTTGGGACATTTACTGCCACCAACAGTGCAATTACCGCATCCGACACCGTTATCGGTGCATTCGGCAAGGCCCAGGGGCAAATTAATGACATTAATAGCTCTGTTGTGACGTTAAACGGTGACTTCGGCGGTTTGCTAAAATCTTCGATAAATGGTGTAGATATTGAAAAATTGCTTGCCAAAGACACTCCTGCCATATTTTATGGTGTCGGTGTTCAGGATAGCGCACTTGTTAACGTGGAAATTTTGTATCAAACTATGGATCAAGGTGAAGGTGACTTGGTGGATGGTCAGGTTATTTTTGTGCGAATGTCCAAGGAATTTGATACAAAAGATCTTGATAGCGACTATGGGGCTTATTTGGTCCTTAATGGGGCGAACGGTGGTAAAGGTCACCCGATATTTTACGAGGGGGGATATCTTACCGAAACCACGGCACCGGTGGTGTTGAATTATAAATATCCGTCGGCGTTTGTGTTTTGTGAAAAGTGTGATAAAGGTGCCTGGCTGTTTGCCGGTTCGGGAATTGATTTGAACAAATATTCTGTAAATGGTGCATCGATTTTGGGGAACTCGGTTTTCTATGACGCTGCTGCGGGCGGTGGGAGGCTTCAGACGGCAAAAACCGCATCTATACCAAGTATTACGGAACTTAGAACTGGAACAATTATTACCGTCCAACCGGTGTTCACGTCATCTGTGGCGAACAGCACATTGAATTTGAATAGTTTGGGTGCGAAACCGATGTATTATAACGGTGCGGCGGTGACGGCGGACAATGCGGGCATAGTGTGGAATGATAATTATCCATCGACATTTGTGTATGATAGCACTGTTGGTAATAATGGTGCGTGGGTGTTTGTGTCCCGTGGTGCCGAGGAATCCACCAAGACGTGTTATGAATATGCGCCCGGAACGACACAACAGCAACAAAGTGCCAGTACATGTTGGCTGTGGACATTGCCATAAAGTTTCCAAAGTGATTAGTGGGGGGGACTGCAGAGTTCTCCTCCGTTGGAGGAGTACGGTGTGGAACACCGGGAGGTGGTCGGAAAACTCGTTACCATTCCGTATTCTCTAACCACCCCGTCGGGTGAAATCACCCAAAAAAACGTTGCACGTTTTTTGTGGGACCCAATATACCCGCCACCCCTCCAAGGGAGGGAAACTTTGGGTGGGGTTCCACCCGCCAGCCCTCCGTAGAATCACCGACAAAATTTTTCAAATTTTTCGGGACCCGGCGGAGGAGAACTTTGCTCTCTGGAATTATGGGTTAATAGCGATATTGATAAGAGTTGATTTTAAAGTCGTCATGATTGACAAGATACCGCCTTTCGGCGGTATGACGTAAAAAGGTGGTATGATGATTTTTTGGAATTTTTGTTATCCGCCCGGATTGCCGTAATAGTTCCTGGAAGCGTTTCTATTCTGATTGAATTCTATTTTTTGAACAATTGCCGCGCGGAATTTGTTCGCACATGTGACAAGTGCCGATGCATTCATATTTTTTATTTTTTGTGCGATGTCGGATACCCCATTTACCGCATCGCAACAAATAAATTCACCTTTGGTGCTATCGGCAGAATTTGCTTTGCATAAACTCCATGTTATTGCTGTATTCATATCTGTAATCAGTTGATTTCGTGCCTCTGTAATTTTTCCAGAATTGGCGGCATTTATTATTAATTGGGTATTTGGTTGCAGGCACTGGGCAATGTTTGTTGTCCCGGAATAAGTTGAACAATCGGATGCGCCAACTATCGCGACGTTATTATTCGAATTGTAACTGCCCGATGAACCGGAGTTGGTCGATGATGATGTGGTGCCGGTTATGACTTCGATTTTACTGGTTAAAACCGCCTTGTTCAGTTGCGTTTTGAAACGTTTAATAACCGCGTTCAGTTCGTCGTATTGCTGTTTTAACTGTTGCACCATGACGGTTGTTTTCATGCCGATGACTTCTTCGATTTCACTGGCGCGGGCGGTGTCGGTTGGGTTTTGTGGGTCACCAACATTGTATGCATGCACACTGCACAGCGCCAGCGCGGGCGAAAAGTATGGGCATTCTTCGGTTGCGTATGTGGCGGCCGGCACCGCGCAAATAACCGCCATAAAAATAACATTAAAAATTTTCATTTTCGTTTTCATTTTCCTAGTACATATCATTACATTCTTCAATATATTCATTCCAATCACATTCATCAGGTCGCGCTTTGCAATCCGTTTCGCCTAAACCATGACAACCTGCACCGGTATATGTATAAGAACTCGTTGTAGTTGCCGTCGCTGGTTTTGTTGTTGGAACTGTCGAGGGCATATCGGTACAATAATTATAGAACCAATAACACCCATTATCTTCGCAACTTTTCTTTCCAGATTTTGTATATTGATCACAATTTGAATATGTAACTTTTCGTTTCGTTGCTGGTTGACAAGCACCATTTTCCCATTCACAATAATCATCCGCATTGCACAAATACGATACTGTATAAACCTTGCAACCAGTTGCGCGTATTGTTAAATATTCCATATCACTATTCGATGATCCGCCATGGTCAAAGCGTTCAAGGTCTCTTTCATCTTTGAAACATAATCTGTTTTCGGCAGACCCAGTCAGAATTTGTGCCGGCAATTTCTTGGTGGTAAATGCCTGGCGTAACTGTTTATAACGTGCGGTATCATTTTTAGGATCAACGTTACAGAATTTGGCGCCGCAATCTTCCAACACCTCAAATTTCCCGTTTGTTGGTGTACGACATGTGCCGTATGCATCCTGATTTATAAAATCGCGCAGGGTGTCGATATCAATCGATGTTTTTTTGCGACGACCACGGAATATGGATATATTATCGATTGCATCCGATGCACAGGCAACCTGGGTCGTGCCGGTTATACCAGAATTTGCATCAATCCATTCGTGCCAGACTTCTTCTTTGTTGCCAACTGTTCCAACAAGACGGCAATGCGGTTGGTCTTTGGCA
>JAZLCM010000109.1:0-7524 GCA_045614245.1 Candidatus Enterousia sp. | reverse complement strand
ACAACATTTTTCTTCTTTTTTCTCACTCCTATGGCTATTCGTACCCTATCGTTAAACAATTAGAATTATGTTACACTTATTGTCCTTCGGCACCCGCCATGACGGTCCACTGTGTTGTCGCATGTGCAGGAACAGGATTTTCCGGATCTGTAGTATTATCAGCAGGTACATACACAGTAACCAACGCGCAATGAACACCCGGGTGCACACATTCCTGCGGAATTTCACCACCGGTTACATTACCAACATATTGTTTAAGTGCGTTCACAGTAACCAAGTCAGTCAAGTCGCCATTCGCGGCCGTCGCAGCAGTAACCTGTGCAGCGGTCGTGGTAAGTTTAGTATCGTTTATAGCGATCCTAACCTCACCTTTGCCATTATTCGCATCATCATACTTGGTAACACCAAGATAGGTAACATTACCACCATCAACCGAGCTCGGTCCACCAACATAAGAATACCATTCTGATTGCATATCCGGCTCAAGTTCTGTACCTTTATTAACATACACACCAACATAGGCATGAGATTTTGGATCGTTCCCATTCAACTTACGTTGGAAATCACCGGTTTGTGATGTCACAAAATCATACACAGCCTTGGCGGTGGTAAGTTTATCTTGGGAACTAAGTGCATCATTACCCGTTGCGGTTCCACCGGTTGTAATCGCTTGGGCGGTATTCGCAATCTTTCCACTTGCAACGTTCATAGTATATGCACCGTTATCACCAGAAACCTCAAGATAACCTAAACCGGTCGTAACACCACTTGCAACCGTATTAGCCTTTGCGGTCAAAGTTCCCCAATCAGCCGACGCAGGAACAGGGTTTTCCGGATCAGAGTTATCAGCAGGCACATAATAACCAACCTGGATTGTGGTATTTGGGTTTTGTATAGCTTCTACCTTTGGTTGATATTCATTACCCGCTGTATTAACTGCACTGGTCACAAATTCATACACAGCCTTGGCGGTGGTAAGGTCATGTGCTTCCGTCGAAGCCGGACCATTGCCATCGGACCCCGCGATACTTCCAACTCCGGTACCGTCATCCACGATTTTATTATCTCTGATATCAAGAGTATAAAGACCGCGAGAGCCATTCATATCCGTAGCAAGTTCAAGATACCCTTGCGCCGTCGTATCGGTACCCACACCAACAGTATCAAGTTTCGCCCACTCGCCTTCACCACGACCAACCTTAAGTGTATCCTCAGATTCACCGGATCCTACGGTTGTTCTAGTTTGGAATGTTTCGTTAGTATAGTATTTCGATGTAACTGTTGATTTAAGTGTATCTATGGCCGTTTCTTCTTCCGATGTATACGGAGGCGTATATTGAACCGATGGTGGCGTAACAGCCATGGCACTTGACGCGAACACCGTCGCGGCAAAGCCTGTAAATACTAATCCTCTGATTTTAAGTTTCATTTTTTTTCCCTTTTTTTGTTTGTTGTTGTTTACACCACCACCCCATAATTAATTGAATTATGGAATTTTGATGCTTTTCCCGTGGTATCCAACAGTCATTGTGTCCTGTTTTACTACCAAAGCCCCTATGTCATACGGCGGAAACGCGATACTTTGTCACCAATACTGGTTTGATTCGCAATAGTGCAAAAACCACCAGCCCTATTCTGGCATGTGCCAGAAAGACAAAACACAAACCACACCCCGGTTAAGGATACAACCCGCACCAGAACGACGATTCACGCCACCCGACAAATTAAAATTTTTGATTTCCCCTCGATTTTCCTTAGTTTTTCATCCTTTTTGCTTGTTCGTTGTTGTTCAAAACTTTTATTCTATGGCGACACGGAACCACGCTGCTTGACCATACTCATCCACCGCCATAACATAACGTGTCTTGTCATCTTTGGTCGGTTCACTTTCACGCCAACTATCAATCCAATTCAAAGTATCCGTGATGGATTCCGCCATCTTGGCCCGTTCCAGTGTATTATCATCAACTAACTCGTTACGCACAGTGTCTTCGTATGCCAACTGACCAAGACCTAGGCTGCTAGTATTTATACGACCCGTCGTAACATAACCCTGATCGTTAACAACCAAAGCACGACCCGCGACATTTGTTCCCTGGAACCGGTCAACTTTATCACCTGTCGCTTCGACCTTTCCATCTTCGTTCACAACCAATGTTTTGCCCGCCGCCGCGACACCTTGGTCTTTATCAACTTTGCCTGTAAGATCAACATCCGCCGCCGTCAAAAATTCACCTGTCGGTTTGATTTCACCAGTCACCGAATCCACGACCAAGGCTTTTTTGCCATAAACCGTTGGATCCGCCGTGTTATCTAATTTCTTGGCAAACATTTCATCGGTTTCCTGTTGGAAATAAACTTTTTCGGTGTTGGTGACTATACCTTCTTCATTAATTGCCAAAACATTACCGGTCACATCGGAACCTTGATTTTTGTCGACCTTGCCCGAAAGATCTATATCTTCCGCCGTCAACAACTCGCCAACCGGCTTTATCTCACCGGTTTCCGTCACAATCAACGCCTTGCCTTCATAAAGATCCGCATCCGCCGTGTTATCCAATTTCTTGTCAAGCAATTCATCGGTTTCTTCCTTGAAATAAACTTCTTCGGTATTGGTGACAAAGCCATTTTCATCAATCGACAAAACATTACCCGCAAAATCACGACCTTGTTCTTTATCGACCTTGCCAGAAAGATCTATATCCTCACCGGCGGTACTAACCGACTTTCCCGGTGTACCAATATACTTTCCAACCGACAAACGCGGTGTCGATGATGCACGATTCAATCCCGCGCCACCCGAACTTATCGATGACCCCGACACAGACGTCGGCGACGATGCAACACCGCCCGTCGATGAACCGGCCGCAGATACTTTAGCCACCGGACGAGACACACTGCGCATAGACCCCGCACGCGATGCAGACCCGGTCGCCGTTGTTCCTGGTTTGGCACCAACATTCGTTGCACCAACACTACCACTTGCAACATCACTGGTGGTCACAGGATTACTTATTGTGCGAACAGATGCCGCTGCAAACGCATCCACAGCACCAATCGCAAAAATCAATGTCAATAAAGATGTACTGAAATAAAATCTCATCTCCCCGTCCTTGCTATATATTATATCACTGATTCAACCGTTTCCAAAATCCATCTGTCAAATTTTTTGTTTGCCTTGATTTTATTGAGGTGTACGAAATAAAACGAATCGGTTTTTGCCGTTTTTTGTCAAATCAACCGATTCGGTTTTTATGCCTAAAACGAATCGGTTTTCCGCGGAAAACGAATCGTTTTTCAAAAAAAAATCACCTGTGACAAAAATCACAGGTGATTAAAATAATTCTATACAAACACCGGACTAAAATTCATACCGAATTCCCACAGATAATGTGTTATCCATTATGAATCCGACTTTGGTTTTCACCCACTCTAACTGTGGATGATCCGGATCATCCGCTTCACGTGTAAGCGTCGGACCATTGAATCCAGAAAACCGATAACGCAAATCCAAAATCAAAGAATCCGATAAATGATAAGAATATCCAAACATCGCCGCCCCCGCCAATGATATCTGTGTCTTGCTTGAATTGCCATCAATAAAGTAAGCCCAATCCATAGAAATCGTCGGAAACGCAAGTCCAAGTCCCAATCCTAAATACAATCCATTTGCAAAATCATAATAACCGTTTGCCATCAAATACGGTGCCGACATTTCAAAAGTGAACCCCCGACCCGAATCCGAAAAATCCGATGTGAAACCAAATTCAAGATCCGCACGCCACGATGGATTAAACCGATAACCGGCAAAAATGTTTCCGCCAATAACCGGTTCGAAACTATAATCATCATGATCCGCGTTCGGGTCACCGTCTATCGAGTCGGCAGGAAACGCACGATATTTATTTTTCCAACTTAGCAAATTCAAATCAAGTCGCGCACCAATATACCAAAGCCCATCAATTCCATAAGAATTCATACGTTGTGAACCCTTATAATAACGCGACTCGTCATAATAACGGGGCTCATCATAGGCAACCCTTTCTCTTTCCATATCATCCTTTGCATAATCGCGCGACGGTTGATATCCCGAACGGTTATAGTTATTATCCGCCGGTGTCCGATAACTTTGCTGCGGCGCACGATTTGTGGAATTATAATACATTGTATCCACCGGTTCCGTCGCCCCCCGATAATCATAAGGAGCATTTCTATCGGTCGCAGAACCTTGAACAACGTATCTGTCTGGTGCACGCACATCTGCATCAACAGTCGATGACACACCACCGACATATTGAGTGCCAACACCACCATTCGCACTAACCCGGACAGTTGGGGCAACCACCCCAGAATTTCCAGATTGGGTTGCCTTATTCACATAAACACCGGCAGATTTAGCACTATCCCCAGGAGTTATGTGTATCGTTTGAACACGTTTGCCCCCACATGTGGGGCAAGATGAACAAGACGCACAATTGCCATATGCATCCGCATAACCCAAGACGGTCAAAACCGCCACCAACCCATAAAAACAATGTTTCATTAATTTCTCCTGAATGCCTTCTTGGATAAAACTATACCATATATGGCAAATTTATAAAAGACAAAAAATTTAATTTTAATTTTTTATTTCAATCATGATTTAACATTCTTGACCGCAATTTTTTTTTTTACTAATATGCAAATCATGGAAGATAATACTGTTATTTCTTTTACGGGTGTCGGTGCACGATACGACAATAATCCCGATATATTGACCGATGTTTCTTTTAACATTGGTGCTGGTTCTTTTTATTTTCTGTCGGGCGCGTCCGGCGCGGGAAAAACGACACTTTTGCGATTGATTTATCATTTGCACAAACCGTGCCGTGGCACGATAAAAATCTTTGGTACACCAACAAATTCTATGTCGCGCGATGAAATAACTGAAATGCGTCACAAAATGGCAATCGTGTTCCAAGAATACTCTTTATTGTCACATATATCGGTATTTGACAATGTCGCCCTGCCCCTGCGCGTACGCGGCATGGACGAAGCAAAAATAAAAAAACTTGTGACCAAAACATTGGAATGGGTTGGTCTTGCCAAATATGCGAACGCGAACCCAAAAACGCTTAGTGGCGGGCAACAGCAACGCGTTTCCGTTGCACGCGCAATTATTGTACAGCCTTCGATAATGCTTGCAGACGAACCAACAGGCAATTTAGATGATGAAAATGCGTCGCGTTTGATGGAACTTTTTATCCAAATGAATAAAATGTTTAACACAACGATAATTCTTGCGACCCACAATTCAAAACTGATGGAAACATACAGATTTCCAATTATGCATGTTGAAAATCATAAACTTAACTTTATGGGACCGGCACGTGCCCACACTATTGTCAAAAAGGCTACCCCAGAAATACACGATGCGGGATATTTTGCGGAACTTTCGAAACAATTTAATGACATTGGAAATAAATAGATATGAAAAAACCGATTGTATTTTCACTGTTTCATGACCAGTCTGTTTTCATGACTGCGATTATGGGCATTATGACATTTTTGGCGGTATTGTCGTTGGGTCTTGCTTTGGCGATTGGCACCGGCATTATAAATTGGAATCGTCAGTGGGATGTTCACGCCACTGTCCAGGTGACAAATGCCGAAAAAACGGTTGCGGTGAAAAAGATATTCGAAACGAACCAGGATAAAATTGACACAATGCGCCAAATTGATGAAGATGAAATGTCAAAACTGATGAAACCATGGCTTGGTGGCGGAAATGGTGTTTTAAAAAAATACCTGCCCATTATGTTCGAAGTTAAATTTAAATCTAAATCGGACATGAACACAATCGGGAATCTAATTGGCGACAACGCGCGCTTTATTCCACACTATGACGCATTAAAGCCGTCAATATCCGCGGGATGGAAAATTATAACGATACTTGCATTACTGTTGGGATTGATTATCGCAACAATTGGAACGTGCGTTTCATTTATTGCGAAAAACACCGCGGTTTTGCATAAACGCGAACTTGAAATTTTGAACCAGGTCGGTGCCAGTGACCGCTTTATCACCAAACAAATGCAGATAATCGTTGCAAAAATTTGCACCATCGCATGTAGCATAGGCTTTATTGTTGCGTGTCCAATATTGGTTATGATACTGGGCGTTGCACATTCCGCGCGCGTCGGACTGATGGCGATGATTGAAATAAGTGGTATGGGTTGGATTATGCTTTTGCTTGTTCCATTTATAATTGTGCTATTTGCAATAATGGTCACAAAACGAACAACATTAAAGATATTGAATACAGAATCATGAAACTTATGCGTCCGTCTTTTTTATTGCTTGGTCTATTCGTCCTTGGCGGAATTATTTTCAAATTGACATCACCAAACGATTGCGATTTCATTTTGGATAATGACAGCATATTTGTCCTTACGGGTGATTTTAGACGCGTTCCATTTGCGATGAAGCAAATTGAAAAATATCCCGACGCGGATTTATATATAATTGGTGCGGGACTTGACGCCGCATACAGTAATACCGAACGCGCGATAATCGAATCGGAATCAAAATCGACATATCAAAACGCACTTGCAATAAAGGACATCGTTGAAAAATCCGGTCTTGACAGAATTGTTGTTATCACAACCGAAGACCACATTCAACGCGCAACATTTCTTGTACATTCCGAATTGCCCGAAACGCAAATTGTTGCATGCCCGGTCGCACTTCGCGAAATGAAGCCTGCACGCCGTTTGGAACGTTGGTTGGTCGAATATGTCAAATTTCTTGTCACCATGGTCGGCATCAAGGAAGGACCGGAATATACGTACAAATAAAAAGGTAAAAAAATGTTTAGAACAGTTGTTTTTAAAATAATACTTGGCATATATTTTGTTTTGTGGGCGCCGATATTGTTGCTTGTGTTGCCGTCGCACAAAATGACACTGCGCGCGATTGTCACGGATGCACGGGGTGTATTGTACTTAGCACGCATTATATGCGGCATAAAGTATCAAATTTTCTATCCTCCAACCGAAGAAAACGGCATTCCGGTTCAACCGAACGACAACATTCGAACCGATGGCAAGGCGATAATTGCATCAAAACACATGTCGATAATGGAGGTCGCAATATTGGTGACCAACATTCAAAATCCGTTTTTCATTGTAAAACGCGAATTGCTTTGGATACCGATTTATGGATGGTCATTTTGGCGCATGGGGCTGCAACCGGTAAACAGAACCCGTGGCGCAACAAACATGCAAAAACTTGCCTCCGCCGTCACAACACGCATTATGAACGGTCAAACATTGATTATCTTTCCCGAAGGCACACGCGTAAAACCGGGTCAACGGATTCCACTAAAGCGCGGTTTATTATTCCTTGCGGGACAATTAAAGTTACCAATTACGCCGGTTGGCATCGATACCGGACTTTATTGGCCAAAACGCGGCAAAATGACCCCCGGCACCGCAAAGGTTTATTTCGAAGATATCTTGCCGTCCACCGCAACATTGGACGAAA
>JAZLCM010000108.1:0-2321 GCA_045614245.1 Candidatus Enterousia sp. | reverse complement strand
TTCGAACCCGCAGTTAAGGGTTCGAACCGCAGCCGAAAGGCAGACGTTAGTATGCCGGTGAGCGTAGCGAATGAGGCAAGGTGGCGGAGCAATCCCTTCATCGTCATTTGTTATCAAGGCAGCAAGTTATCTTAAAAATTCACCGGTGAAAAATTTTACTTTTCTTTTGCTTTGGCTTTCATTATATTTCGTACAAAGGAGAACATTCATGGAAAAGTTAGATGTTTACGACGAGTATATGAATAAAATCGGCACAGAATCCCGCGATGTCGCCCATAAAAACGGGCTTTGGCATAAAACGGTTCATTGCTGGCTTTATGACGATGATAAAAACATATATTTCCAAGAACGGGCGGATTGCGGGAAACTTTATACCACCGCGTCTGGGCATGTTTTGGCGGGCGAAACTGTGCGTGATGCGTTCAAACGCGAAATCCGTGAAGAAATCGGTATCGATATGGATGTTTCAAGTGCGATTCCTTTGGAAATTGTGTTTTGGCGCCAAGATAAAGATGAAAAGCAATGGCATGACCGCGCCTTTGCACATGTATACATAAACAAATTGCCATCATGTTTTACGGACTTTCATTTCCAACCAGGTGAAGTGAGTGGGCTTGTTCGCATAAATGCCGCGGATTGCGCGGATTTGTTGATGGATAAAAAAACGGCGGTTAGTGCCACAAAAATAACCATGGATGGCGAAATTCCGATAAATATCGCAAAGGGTGATTTCTTGGTCGCGCCAAACGAAACCGCAATAGTAAAATACGGTCATATTTTACAAAGCATAATTCAACTTTTTTAATAATAAAAAAATTCCCCTTGCGCCGAATATGGCAAAAGCGATAAAATGTTTGCACAAAGGATCAGGGGGGATTTTGACACTAAACGGGCTAAGTTCTGCGCAAATTATTGCAAGCCGTAAGAAATACGGCACTAATGCCATGCCCGATCCACGGGTCAAAACTGTATGGAATTTTTTGGCGGATGTTTTTCGTGACAAAATCAATATGCTTTTACTAATCATGACACTTATATTCGCCGGGCTTGCGGTCGCCGGTTATGGCGATGTGACCGAGGCAATAGGTATCGGTATAGTCGTTGTTATCGTGGCAATTGTAAATGTTATCACACAAATGCGCAGCCAACACAGCACACTTGAATTGCGTCGTCGGGCATCATCGCTTTCATGCAATGTTATACGCGGTGGGCACATTCGTAATATCGATAGTACCGAAATTGTGGTGGGGGATATCGTATTGCTCCAAGCGGGCGAAGCAGTTCCCGCCGACGGCTATTTGGTGCATGGGCATATTACAGTGAATAATTCTGTGTTAAACGGTGAAAGCGAAGAGGTTCACAAATCACCAATTCCGCACTTTAAATATAATCGTGATGCCGCAATAACCGCAAACGATTACAACAATGCGAACTATGTCTTTGCGGGAACGACTGTGCATGGTGGCGGCGGAGCAATGCGTGTGACGCGTGTCGGCATGGATACCGAAAATGCCAAGATATTAAAGACACTTACCGATATCGGTGAAGAAAAAACCGCGTTACAGACGGGACTTGATAACCTTGCGGGGGTTATTGGTAAAATTGGCGGTGGTTGTGCGTTTGGTATCGCGGTGATAGTCATTTTTATGCACTGGTATATTTATGGTTTTGCGGACCTTGGCGATTTAGTTTACATTGTTGTCCGCGCGATTGCATTGGCACTTACCGTATTTGTCGCGGCGGTTCCCGAAGGCTTGCCATTTATTATCGGCATTATAACCGCCCAGAACGCACATAAAATGACGCGTGCAAACTTGCTTGCCAAAAATCCCGCAAAAATTCCCGAAGCGGGAAATATACAAATTCTTTGCACCGACAAAACCGGTACGATTACATATGGCAAAATGCAACCAGTGGCAAATTATGCCGGCGACGGGACAAACATCGGCTTTGATGTCAATACCGGTGGTGCGGTTGTAAAGTGTGTGATTAACAATATGGTTTTGAACGGTCGTGCAATGCTTGATGCGCGTGGTCAAATTGTCGGTGGCAACAGTACCGAACGCGCGATTTTTAATGTCTTGGGATTAAACCATAAAATGATTTCAAAGATTAGACGCGAAAATACGGTCGTTAATAAAACCCTTTTTAACAGTGCGCATAAGTTTTCTGCGGCAACGGTAAAAACGGCGAAGGGATTGCGCACCTATGTTATGGCGGCGCCGGAAATTATTTTGGCACATTCCAAGTTTTATATTGATACCGCCGGAAAAACCCACCCGTTAAATCGCGCAACTATTCGACGAATTATTATATCAAAC
>JAZLCM010000107.1:0-25195 GCA_045614245.1 Candidatus Enterousia sp. | reverse complement strand
GAGTGCGCAAAGCGCACGAAGACGGGCGGATGTGTTTAGTTTTGGATGAGTAGCTCAGTTGGTTAGAGCATCACGTTCACATCGTGGGGGTCGCTGGTTCGAGTCCAGTCTCATCCACCAGAAATTGCTATCGCGCACATTTGTGCGCGATAATGTTTTTATAATTGTGTTTTGGAAAAATTACCTTAACCCCATCGTGCGACAGCATTCATTCGCCGCCGTTTTCCAATCAGAAAATTGCTTTTCAGGATTACGCAAGTCGCGCCAGCCTTGCCAGCCGCTGCATTTTTTCTTGATACCATTGCCGTTGCATTTTACATACCGGCGCAATGAACATGTTTGGTTTGACAGTTTGCCCATCTCTGTCGTGCATTTCACAACGACATTTTGGTTTTTTGCGTCGCCCTTGCCCAATTCGCGCGAAGATAAAACCTGGTATGCGTGGGCGGAAACCGCGGTCGACAGTATGACAATAAAACTAATCAAGATTTTTTTCATGTTTTCCTCCTTGGTATTCCCTCTTTTTTATGCTAAACAAAACTTAAAAAAAACGCAACAGGTTTTTTATCAATAATTTTCTTATTGGTTGTGCCGGCATCAAACAGAGCAAGCCGGACCTCTCGTTACAGGGGAAAGTCTTTGTTTTATCGTGCGGTGGCGGTTGACCATGGTTCGTCATTCATAAACAGCCAATAAAGTGATTGGCTTTCACGACCCGGATTGCGAATAATCGGGCGAACAACATAAATGTCGACATCGCACGCGTGGCGATTTTCGGCTTCTTGGGTTTCGGTTAAATCTTGATAGAACTTTTGCGCGAAATCCATCGCCTGCAGGTACGCGGCATCATCGTCTTCGGCGTTTGACGAATCGCCCGCCCACATAAGCCACATGCCGTAATTCACAATGTTATCTTGACCTTCGATATCGTCGGCGGACAACAGCAAAAGCGGCTTCATATTTATTCCATTTGTAAATTCATCGGTGTCAGTATTTGTCCAATCGTAAAAGTCGCCCAAAAGTCCCAAAACAAAATGCAATACGGCAAGTTCTTCGCCGACCTTTGCAATACGACCGGCATTACGCATAGTTGAATGAAACAGCCAATCGCGCGCCCTACCCGATTTAGCACCCTGGCGGGCGATTTTGGCGGCGTGGTCAAGTGTTTTCCCGCCGGTGTTTGCGGTTTTGATACTTTTCCCGGTGTTCTTTACGGCTTGCCATCCACGACTTAGCACATTTCCGGTGCGCGCCTTTTTATATGTTTTAAGTTCTTTGACATACTTGGTCACTTTTTTTAGCTCATCAAATTGTTTCACATATTCGGCGACATTTTTATCGGTCTTTGCCATTTCCGCCATTTCTTTTTGGGTTTCTTCGATTTCTTTAAGTCGTAATTGTTTTAATTCGTCAAATTTACTTATGTCGATATCAGTAATAATTGTCCCGCCGGAACCGTTAAGAGCATTTTGTTTTAAACGTGCGATTTCAGACGGATCTTTGGTGCCAATTTTATTTAGTATCGTATTCCTTTCTTGGTGTAGTTTTTTCAATGTTTTTGCGTCATTGGCGCTTCTGCGACTTGCCTCAATGGATTCGATTTTTTGAATTCTTCGTTCCAAATCGGTTAAATTTTTTGCCTGGGAACGTGTCATAGTTTTTGCAGTTGTCGCACCCGATTGTCCAAATTTCCACATGTTGTCGGCTTTTAGTTTTTTTGCGGCTTCTAATTGCTTGGCAAGTTTTTCGTATTTCGCAGAACCTTTGGTTGTTGTGGACAGGGATTTTTCAAGTTTTTCTATGGTGCGGACGGTTTTCGCCATGTCGTTCATATTGTCGATTTCTTTGGTCAAGCGTGCGATTTTAAGTGATTCGCGAATATATTTTTGCACGTTTTCAAGCCTTGTAAGTGCCTTCATATTTTTTCCGATTTTTCCGATAATTCGTGTTGCGCGTGCCATTTTGGTTGCGCCTTCGGCAAATGCAAAGCCGCCAAAACTTGCCACGGTCAGGGCGACATCAAGGGCAATTTCTGCAAACGATATCCATCGCAGGTTTATGTCGCCCGCAATATAATAATTGTTTTTGTCGTCATCATGTTTGGCGGTATGTTCATGCATGACATTGTGAATCATGGAACCCCGCAGTTTGGCGGTCATCCCCGAACGTGTAGAGCATATGCCGTTCATGTCGCGTGGATAAAGTTTGTCTATATTATCACTGATATATTCCATTGAAACAGTGTTATTTTTACCCGCACCTACAAAATTATCCAGTGCGCCCGATTGCACGACCATAATTCCGTACCACGCGGGGTCGGTGTTTGTCCATGTCGCGCTTTCGTCATATTCGGATACTTCGGGATTTGGGTCGGACGTGGGCAGTTCAGTTTTGGTTGCCAACATAAAACGTTGTTCCAAAACTTTGGGTTGGGTTTCATAGTTCACAACAATTTGACGACCATTTGGAAAAACATATTCAATTGGTAAAAATCGAATCGTGTCCATTTCGTCTGCATCGATAATTTCGGGACAGGTAAGCACAGTGCCCAATGTTTCGGCGGATTGAAAAGTATCATATATCCACTGTTTAACTTCCGCCTCTGGTGCAGTTTCGGATATTTTATCCGCATTTTCATAAAGCGCGTTCATAAAGGCATTTCGAACACAGGTCGTATTCGCCGGCGCATTCGCCGCAAGTAGTTCGGCGGTTTGCTCCACCCCGCCCGCCGCAAAGGCAGAGAGAGGAAGGAGAAATATATATAGCATTAAATTATATCTCATGGCGTTCTTGTTTCACCAGCAGGGCATGTTCCCCCTATACAAATTGTCTTATACGGTACAATCGTTTCTTGACCGCCGACAATGATATGTTTATCAATGAATAATCTCCATGCATGTCTATCGCTGGTGCATTCGTCAGATACTTGTGTTTTATTAGCATTTATTTTGTCAATGAAAGCATCGACATCTGTTTCGGTTATTTCATAGTCAGGGGTGTTATTGTCTGGATCGGTTAATAACCAGTGAAGTTTATCGGCTCGCGCTATTTTTTTATTAAATTGTTCGTGAAATAGTTTGTTGATAATACCTTCTTCAGAATCTGATGACAAACTTATACAATTGCGTGTGGATTTTCTTCCTCTAGTATCTGAAGCATTGTACGAGGCGACGATGGTAAAACGATGTTTGTCGTAATAATCTGGGGAATCCTTACGATAATCCATGATTTTTTTATGGTTCTCTTGTTTACCACGACCATCCCAAAATTGAAAAAATGTTTTATATGTGAAAGGTAAAACATCTTCGCATTTATTATCTGGATTTTTACCGTTTTCGCACTCGCATTCATTTGGATTATCGTCCTTTGGTTTATATGGATCTTCGCATGTGCATGCGCAAGTGGTTGGATCTTGGGTCATATAAGTGTTCGGGCAAGGTTCGCACTCGCTACCATCACCGCTGCCATCACCACTGCCATCACCACTGCCATCTGGATCTTCCTGTGTTGCCGGGTCTTTACATGCGGTTTGAGTTTGGATATATGCCGGGTCGTGTTCTTCGCATTCCCACTTTGCATAAAAGATAAAATCTTTGGTTTCGGTTTTGTCGATTACATGTTGCATCGGGCATGCTTCACCATCGTATGTTGTCGCGGTTTCGAAATCGGTACACCACCCAAGGAAAGCGCTGTTGTTTCGTTGCGGGATACATGATACCGTTGCGCCCTTGCCGGTTTCGTATGTGTCGGGTTTGCATTTTGTACTGCTGCCCAACATGTTGTATGTGATATTGTGTTCGCGTAACTTTTTGCATTCGTCGTTATTTGGTTGGCGTTCACAGTATTTTTCAAAGTTTTGTGCCTTTAGGCGTTCAAAAAATGCCTCGTCTTCGCCCTTGAAATCCGGTTTTTTGTATGATTCCATATTTTTGTACGGTTCATAGCCCGCCGTCGTGTTAGCAATACGGTCTGTGAACGATAAATCCGCCGTTGTTTTTGGGAACGCCGTCGCGCTGATGTTCGCGGCAGGGGTTGTCATCGATTGCAATCGTTCAAGTTCCGCGGTGCGTTCGGCGACCGCCTTTTGCTCCGCGGTTTGTTGTTGCACAAAAGGATTCGCAATTTGTGTATTTTGCGTTTGTGTTCCGGTATTTGGCAGGTTAACCGTTGACACATTGCCGTATACCTTTTGGAATTTTTCAAATGTTGAATCAATATATCCGCCACACGAAGTTGCAAAATTATGCCCCGGCAATTGCGACAACTGAACAATTATTGCCGGTCGGACATCCGAAATGCGCAGGTTGGCACAATAATTATGTTCGGTGCAATACGCGGTCACCAAGTTTTCAACAACCCGATTGCAATCCCCAGTGTTCAAATCTGCGCCCGTCGCATAAATTGGCTTTGGAAAGTTTTGATTGTATGGACTGTTTTTATTCCAAAATGGATTTGAAGAATAATTTTTTACCGACTGAATTTCGCCATAGTTGGACATAAATGCTGGTGCCGTTCCAACCGCGTATGCCCCACCGCCAGCGCATAATGCCGCGACCCACAGTGTAAACAGACAATCGGTTTTTTTCATTCTCTATCCAACTTTATAAACTCATTATAACAAAAACGTTAACGCAATTAAAGATAAAAATCCACCGATTAAGAAAAAAGGTGCAAATGGAATGAACTTTTGCTTTTTGCGGTATGCCCATGTTGCACCAAATATGCATGCCAACACCAAAGAAATCGCCAAACCCGTCGGACCGCACCAAAGTCCGCCGACACTTATAAGTTTTATGTCACCCATACCGATGGGACTTTCGGAACCGAGATTGCGTTTTGCCAAAATCTTATCAAAAACTAATCCGACCGTTGCCGCAAGGATATATCCAAACGCCATGCCCGCCGCGCCCGATTCGATATTTATCGGCCATGGGAAAAAAGTTGTAATAATCACCCCGATAATCAACAATGGAAACAGGTATGCGTCTGGAATAATTCGTCGTTTCATGTCGGTTCTTGCAATTTTATAGCCAAGTCCCAACGCCATAAGAATTAAAACAGCAAAAAAAGACCAAAATATATATAAAAACATTATTTCCTCCTTGCGTTTCGAATCGGTTATGTGATACTATATGTTATCATAATATAGGCGCAGGGTTAAAATAAAATGAGCAAAGCGTGGGATAATAATATACTTAAAAAGTTGAAAGCCTTGGTGGGCAAGGGTTTGTCTACTTCGGAGATTGGTAAAAGATTGGGTTTATCCAAGAATGCGGTCGTGGGTAAGTTGCATCGTTTGGGTTGGAATGCCAAGGCGGCAGATTCGGATGTGGCGGGAAAAAAGACTGTAAAAAAGGCTGAACCGAAAAAGGTAAAGGCTGCAACGCCAAAGGTTGCTGAAAAAAAGCCGACTAAGGCGATTAAAAAGCCGGTCGCCACACCAAAGGCGGCAAAGGTTACATCGAAAAAAGAAGAAAAGCCGGTTGTAAAGCCTGTGCCGAAAAAGACTGGTGGACATGCGATTGCCGGCAAAGGTGTGTCAGTACACCAGCGTATGGTTCAACACGCGTTGGAAATGGCAAACCTTAAGCCAAATCAATGTCGGTGGCCGATTGGTGATCCGGATTCGGAAAACTTTCATTTTTGTGGTAATCCGGTCTTCGTTGGTAAACCGTATTGCTATGAACATTGTAAACAGGCATATCAGTTTGCGCCGATAAAAAAGAAATAATTTTATGGGAGGGAACCTTAACAAAAATGCCAGGAGAGAAATTGATGTTTCGAGATTTAAAGTTTCGTGAATATGAAATCGCGGGGAATGTCCTGCGCGCTTGGTATGACGAAGATGGGCTGGCGTTTGTTGTTGATGAAACCATTGATGAGTACAAGCCAAATGTTTTACTTGTTGTTCGTCCCCAAGGTTCGCGGCGCTGGGACGATTTGTTGCAAAATGTTTACAATATAGATTTGGAAATTGTGCGCCCGCGGGTTGATAACAAGTATCAAAAACTTGATATCGAATACGGTGGAATTGATGTTTATGAAAATTTAATAAATGCGTATGAATCGAATGGTGATATTTCGGCGGCGTTAGAGGATTTGATTGATTTTCGTGATGCGGCGGTTCGGCGTGCGGCAACTGTGCGATTGACCACCGCCCAAGATGAAATTGCCCAGGCAAATGTGACCGCGGTCAAGGCGGAGAATGCAATAAAAAGTTTACATGATCGTGTGCGGAACTTGCGGGATAGATTGGCACGGCATAAATCATATGTTGGACGTGAACCGACAAAGCAATCTGCGTCAAGGATTTTGCGCACCGAGGCCCAGATTGAATCAGCCGATGAAAAAATTGCGCGCGCAGAGAGGCGGTTGGAAAACGCGCGTCGGCGTATAGATTTGGCGACCGCAGAGGTTAACGCCGCGCTTGCCCTGCTTGCTTTGCGGCGGCCGTCTGTGGATACTATGGCAAAGCAAACCGTTATTGATGCGCGAGTAAAAAAGCCCGATGTTGTCAAGATGCCTGTGGATGATGAGGAATCGGCGCAAGAAGCAGATATCAAAGAACCCCAAGGATTAGAAATGTCAAAGAAATCGGACGAAGAAGTAAAACCTTTGTTGGACAAAGATCCGGAAATTTTGGATGAAGAGATTGCATTCAAGCCTGTGGACTTTGGTGATATTAAACCGGCGCGGTCTTCGCGTCCGTTGTCGCCATATGATATCATTGAAACCGATGAACCGCGCAACGGGGTTGAAATTGACGATGTTAATCCGGATGATGACAAGAAAAGCGATGAAGAATATGATGATGAAGCGGACATTGCGGAACTTGAACGACAAGGTAAAAGCGCGCGTTCGCAATCGCCATATGATGTGGTAGAGGCGGACGAACCGCATGAAGATGTTGAAATTGATGATATAAAATTTGATGATTATAAGCCCGATGATGACGAAAAAAACGATGATGATACGCCCGACAAAGGGGTGGATGGTGCTGTAACGGTGCGGCAACCTGAGCCTGTACGTCCGTTGTCACCATTTGCGGCAAGTTCGGATGAACCGCGCCCGACAATTGTGCGTGATGATGGCGGTAAAGGAGAAAAACCGTTTGGCTTTCCGGGTAGTAGTGATGATTCTGGGGATGATGAATCGGAAAGCGATAATGTCGATGATTATAAAAGTTACGACAAAAAAGATGATGATTATGAATCTGATGAGTTTATAGAAGAATCTGTATCTAAACCATCGGAAGATGTTGAGGTTAAATTTGAAGATACATATTCTTCGAAACCTGTGTCAGATTATTCGGAAAATTTGTCGCAAGAAGAAAAATCTGAATTCAAAGATAATTACGATCATTTGGATTTTGAACCACGACCGTATGAAGAGCCGAAACAAGAGCCCGAAGAGCTTAAACAAGAACCGGTTATTGATACGATAAAGTCTGTGGATGAATCCAAGTCGGCGGATGTTGATACAACCGGACAAGTCAGTACCAATCAGTATGACAATATCGAAACAACCGCGTCAAATCGTCCTTTTTCACCAGTGGAGGTTCCAAAAATGCCAACAGAAGAACAACGACCAATGTCACCGCGTTATACAAACGAAAATCCGCGACCCGTGGGGCAAAAGCGTTCGGGTTTTGCATATTATATACTGTTGATTTTGCTTATTGCGTTATCGATTTTCACGCTTTGGTTGTACCAGAAAAAGAACGGTGGCACTGTACCAATTATTGGTCCGGAGCCGCCGGTGGTTGAACCTGTGCAACCTGTGCCGGAACCAGTGCCAGAGCCAACGCCGGAACCGGTGCCTGAACCGCAACCGATTGAACCGGATGTGCCGGTTTATGTCCCGACACCGGTTGATAAACCGATTGATGTGCGCTATCCAAACGATGATATTTTGCGCGGGCCGGAACCAGAGGTACGTGTAATAGAGTCCGAAGAAGATGTTTTAGCGCGCAAGCAAGCATACGGTGTTTCGCGTGATGATATTCCGGTTGTTGTTCCTGTGCCGGAACCGGTGATAGAAACGGTGATCGAAGAACCTGTGGTTCAGGTTACTACTGTGACTGCGCCGGATGTGATTTTCGAAGATGATATTGTTTCGGTGCCTATGCCGATTGTTGACGAAGATATGGATTCGGTGGCGCCGTATGATAATCCGGCAAATGCAGAATATGTATCAGGTTCATATGTTGTAAATCAGCCCGAATATTACGCGCCGGAACCACAACAATATGTTCCCGAACCGCAATATGTTCAGGAAAATAATAACTATGTCGAAGAACAAGTTGAACCGGTGGATGAAACGCGTCGTGATTTTACGGTTCATGATGGCGGGCAATACAGCGTTACGAAAACTGTAACATTTATTCCGGATTAAAAACTTTTGGTGCAAATAAAATATCACACAGAAATGTGTGATATTTTTTTGCTTTGACATAAAAAGAAATTATTGCTTTTCAATTATAACCATTGCTGCGGAAAAATTATCCTGGTCGGTAATGGAAAGGTGAACCGCCGCCGTCATTCCGGCAAGTTCTTTTAATGCGTTGCGCGCACCACCGGCGATCATTATTTCGGGATGTCCGTTATCGTCATGAACAACCGATATATCGGAAAACGCAATGTCGTCACCAAACCCGGTGCCCAATGCCTTTAAACATGCCTCACGCGCGGCCCAGAAATTTGCAAGATGCTTTTCGGCGTTCGCACTGTCGGCGTCCGCGTATTCAAGTTCTTTCTTTGTAAAAATGCGTTGCTTTTTAAACGCGGACCAATCAAGAAACCGTCCCGATTCGACCAAGTCTATACCGATACCAACAATCATAAGGCTTTCCTCCCTTTTTATAATTTTTGAATATCTGATAAATTGATATGGGAATATAGAAACTTTTTGCCGATTCGTGCAAGCATAAAATTTAGCAAAATTTGATAAATTTAATTTGTTAAAAATAATAGTTGCTTTTTATAATTATTATATTGTATAATGATTTTGAACCAAAGGAGATAAACATGAAAAAACATAATCTATTTATTGCCTCGACGGCTATTGTGGCGGCTTTGTGCGTTGGGTCTGCGAATGCGGCACCGAATCGCGCGGGCGGGACGCACCATAATCAAAGACACTTTGTGACGCATACTCATGGTGCACAAAGACATGGTGGGCATCATCATGTGTCGCATCACAGTAATCCTACGCCGGTGTCGGTGGTTGTTCCGCATAGTCATCACCACCATCATCATCACAATAATACGGCGGGCAGTGTGATACTTGCGACGGCGATATTGATATCTGCGTTTATGTAACATGAAAACCGCTTCGGCGGTTTTTTCTTTATCTGATTGCAAACAATAAAAATTTATATTAGTATACCTTGTGTTGTCGGGGCGTAGCTCAGCCTGGTAGAGTACTTGCATGGGGTGCAAGGGGTCGCAGGTTCGATTCCTGTCGCCCCGACCATGGAATTGTCATACCGCCGTAAGGCGGTATCTTGTTGCAACGGTTGAAACCGCAAGATTCCGGCTTTCGCCGGAATGACGCGCGAAGCGTGCGCAGTGAAAGGGGCCCGCGAACGAAAGTGAGTGGGAATTACATTCCTGTCGCCCCGACCATGGGATTCAAATGGTTTTTATTCAGGATATTCTGCTTGCACACTGATTGTTAGTTTTACTTTCCTGCACTTGTTATGATTCTCTTTTAGTTCGCTACAGGTACCGGTATCAGCAGAAGCACTTGTTTTTACTTTGCCTTGTAACTCCTGTGAAATCTTGTCTTTCAAATATACCAGAACTTTTTCAGCACGTGCTTTTGATAATTTGTCGTTTTTATCTATTATTCCATTGTATTCACTAGGTATTGATTCATCAACGTTTTGTTTGTACTCATCGGTAAAAATCTTTGCACTAGCTTTACTTATTGACATGGAATCCGAGTAGCCTGTTGCTGTTAAAGATATTTCTGATATAAGTGCACCGCCGCTTGGCAAGCTGTTTATCTCGTTAGCGGCATCTTGCAAGGCAAATTCTGCCGTTTCTGTTAAAGTTAAACCACTCTCAAAAGCAACATCATCCACAAATATATCAATTGTATATTTTGTATATTTGGGAGCATATTGCGGAGGAATTTCATTTGGTTTTTCAATAACAATTACTTCGGTTTCATCTTGTACTGGGACAAATATCTCTGGGTATTCTTGTTCTAGTTTAGTTTTAATATTTTGCAATTTTTGTTCCAGTTCCAGATATTCTTTCTTGTGATTTTTGTTGGCAAAGTGACTTGCTATGGCACCGCCGGCGGCGCCAACGGCGGCAAGGCCAACACCCGTCCATAAATCCTTGGTTGTTTCGGCGCGCTGGGCATTCCATTTTTCAGCATCTTCACTGTCCGGGTTCATCAGTGCCCGCGCCAACGAAATGTTCCCGCCACTTTGAATTTCTGCGGTTTGATATTGATAAAGACCGCTTTGCGCCTGGTCATACAAAACCTCGCTTTCAATTCCCGGGCGCAGGTTTAATGCCGCCTTGGTTTCTTTTAATTTGTCCGCGGTTTGTTTGTATTCCGTATAGTAATCCGTTAAATCGCCCGCCGGCAGAGTAACATCGTCGCCAAGGTTTACCGTTTGACCACCGCCATATTCACACCCCATGCCGCCGATATAATTCGCCATGTCGGTTTCCGCGGTTTCATCCGCCCATTGCTCCGCCACGCCACGCGCCGCCATCATTGCGCCTTCGCCCGTTAACAGTGTTGAACCGGCGGTAATTGCCTTGTTCACATCGCTTTGTGCGTTGTCGTATTCGTTTCTGTATGCCGCCTCGGTATCCTTTTGCCATTGTGCGGTATTGATTTCTTGGTGGGTTTCGGTGTCGCCGGCATCAATGCATTCACCGGTTGCTTCGTTGTTTTGGTTGTCGCGTTTGTAGCCCTTGATACATTTGCAAATGCTATAACCGTCTCTGGTATCTTGTGTAAGATGTTTTACTTCGGTATCGCATTCACATTTATCGAGTTTAACATTATATCTGTCGCCACCAGTATTCCGGCAGTTGATTTCTTTATAATGTTTTTCGGGAGTGACGGAGTACGAAGTTGGTGTTTGTTGTCCGGTTCGTTCAGGTTCTTTACACAAATCAACTGTATCGTTGTCGGTCCAATGCAAAAAGTCGCCACCGTTTTTTACGCATTCGTTGTATTTTTGATTAAATAAGTTAAAGTCATAGGCACAAACATCCTTAATTGCGATATAACCATTTGGTTCGTTTGTGTTATAGTAATAGATGTTTTTTTTCTGTTGAGCTTTATCATTGCTATACAATGCGCCGCCGTTTGATTCGCCATAATACTTCTGTTCGATTTCGTTTAACTCGCCTTCGCAGTTGGAAATATTTTCGACTTTTTCCCATCCGTTCTTTGTGCATTTATATATGTTGCCATCCCACGCATCTATGACAACACCGTTGTTACACTTATGCCAACTGTTGTCCTTGCCACCACATTGTACATAGGAATCGGACCAAAACTGTATCCAATTGTTATCCGGTGCGCTACTTAACCCCGTCTTTGGAACGCAGTTTGTTGCAAACACTGGCGTGGTCGTCATAAAAAATAATAAGGATATAAACGATATTTTTTTCATTCTCTCTTATAATCCCTTCTGCCCTATTCTATCAAATTTTAAATTTTTGAACAAGGGGAAAATTTAGGGGGAAGTGGGAAGTGTTAGTGGTTGGTGGCGTCATACCGGCGAAAGCCGGTATCTCTTTACATTTGTCGAAGTTCAACAAGATCCCGGCTTGTGCCGGGATGACGTTGTTTACACTTCCCACTAATTACATTTCCATTGGGATTTTTAATCCCATTAAATCGATTGTTTTGCCCAACACATCGACCGCAATTTTAATCAGCGAAAGGCGCGTGTTGCGTGTATCCGCGCCCACATCATCGCGCAATATCGGGCAATTGTGATAGAATGTATTTATCAACTGGCACAAATCGTACGCATAATTCGCGATCAAATCCGTTGCGCGTGCGTCAAATGCCGATTGGACAGTGCGGTCAAAGTCCAACAATTCCATGACCAAATTCCTTTCGTCTGGGCAAAGTGTTGCACTGTTTGGTGTTGCAAATTCGCCCGCGCGCCGCAGCACCGAATTCAATCGTACCGCGGTGTAAAGTATGTATGGACCGGTGCGGCCTTCGAATGAAGTGATTGCAGACGGGTCGAATACATAATCCGAACGGACATCGTGCAGTAAATCGTTAAATTTTACCGCCGCCAATGCGATTGATTGGATCGTGTCGTCATCAAGTTCTTTGCCGGATTCCGCAACACGCGCGCGCACCGCCGTATTCGCCATGTCCAATATATCGTCCAAGCCCGCCGCGGAACCATCGCGTGTTTTAAAAGGCTTGCCATCTGCGCCGTTTATTGTGCCGTATCCAATATGTTCAAATTGTTCATATGGATATATGCCGGACATGTCGGCGGCACGAAACAACTGTTCAAAATGCAGTGATTGGCGCAAGTCAGTAAAATAAATGATTCGGTCGGGATTATCGGTCTTTTTTCGGCAATATACCGCCGCCAAATCGGTTGAATCATATGTGTCGGCACCGCGTGAATCGCGCCACATATACGGTGGCATTGGTGCATTATCATTGTCGCGACGGACATTTATTACCAATGCGCCGTCGCTTTCGTAAATCATGTTTTTCTTGCGTAATATCTGTTCGACTTCGTCCAAATAGTTCGCCGCATTGCGTTCACCTAGGTCGTAATCGAACGGCAATATGTTCAAGCGTTTTACCGTATTATTCATGTTTTCAAGCGATATTGCCAAAAACTTTTCATACAACGCAAAATAGCCCGGATGTCCATCTTGGAACTTTGCCTTGATTTCTTGGGCGCGCGCCTGGAAATCGGCATCTTGTTTGGCAAGTGCCGATGCGGACGGATAATATGTGTTTAATTCCGTCGCACTTAGTTCGAAATCAACCGGTGTCCGCGGATCAAAATCATCCTGAAAATACGGCAATTCTGGATGAAGTCGTTCAATCCATGCAATGGTAAGCCCCATCGGTTTACCCCAATCGCCAATATGATTCCACGAAAAAGTCTTGTGCCCCAATAAACGCGCGATACGATTAAATGTGTCGCCGACAATCGATGTGCGCAAATGCCCGATGTGTAAAGACTTTGCAACATTGTATGCGCCATAGTCCATGTCGATAACCAATGGCTTGGGCGCCCGGGTAACCGTTGCGGCGGTTTGGACGGCGTTCCATAAAAAATCATCCTTTACTTTAAGGTTGATAAAGCCCGGCCCCGCAATTGATGCGTCCGCGACAAAGTCGAGTTTTTGAATCTTTGGTAAAATATCGGCGGCGATTTCGCGTGGATTCTTGCCGGCGGATTTTGCCATAACCATTGCGGCATTCGTTGAAAAGTCGCCAAATTCACGATTGCGCGGAACCTCCAGCTTTGCGGAAAAACCCAATGTTTCATTTAACTTATCAGATACATATTTATACAAGTTCATTTTTGGTTCCTTTTATTGAATTGGCAATGTGACCCGAACGCGCAATCCGCCAAGGTCGCTGTCTTCCAAGAATATGCGACCACCGTGATTTTCAATCGCTGTTTGCGCAATAGACAGCCCCAACCCCGTACCGCCCGTATTTGCACCGCGTGCGTCGTCAAGACGGACAAATGGGCGCATTGCATCCGCCTTTTTATTGTCTGGGATGCCCGGGCCGTCGTCTTCGATAGTGACGATTGTTTCGGTATCGGTATCCTTTTCCGTCATCTTGATTGTTGTTTTTGCGTAACGCGCCGCGTTTTCGATTATATTACTGAATGCCCGCGCAAGTGCCATTGGACGCGCATAGAACTGGACCGGAGTTTCGGGAAAGTCTGTTACGATTTTCTTGTCCGATGCCGCATCGCGCGCAATACGCAAAAGCATCGGTGGTAATTCGGTTGACTGTTCAATTTCGGGCATTTCGCCACGCGCAAAAGCAAGGTAGCCGTTTATCATTGATGTCATGCGGTCAATGTCGGTAAGCAATGTGTTTTTATCTGTGTCGCCCGTTTCAATCGCAAGTCGCATTCGCGCAAGTGGGGATTTTAAATCGTGGCTAACCGCGTTAAGCATATCACTGCGTGTGTGGTTATAGCGATCAAGTCGGTCTTTCATTGTTATCATTGCGGTTGCGGCTTCGCGGATTTCTTTGGAACCGGTTGGTTGAAAGCCCGGCGCATCCAACCCACGCCCGAAACGATTTGCCGCATGTGCAATGCGACGAATACTGCGATTATGCAATACCAAGAAAGGTGCAATCAGTGCGGACACAATTAAAATCGCACCGATAAGCCAAATGATAAAGACTTCGGTACTGGTGGAATAAATGCGATAAAGGCTTGTGCCGAATGTTGCAATTTCGCCGTTTGCCATTGGTACATCTATGGTAATAAGGCGATGACCACGGTCTACATAAATATCGCTGTGGCGATTTATGCGTTTGGATAGTTCGCGCGAAAGCAAACCAGCTTCGTGAGAATGATTGTCGTTCTTAGCATAGCGACGGATTTCAGGCGCGGTTGTGACATTTATTCCAATATCGTGCGCCAATGTCTTTGCCGTTTCCATGTTTCCAGAATCCATGAAGTTCATAATAGTTGTAATTTCAACCGCCAATGTTCGCGCAAGTGTTGCATGAACGCGCGCCCAATGGTTGCCAAAAAACACATTGGCAATAATGGTTAATGCTAAAATCAGCGGAACCAATACCAATAAAATTGTTCGCCAAAAAAAACTACGTGGAATCAGTCGCATGTTTAATCCCCCATTTTTCGGTCTTGGTTCGGACAGACCAATTTATAACCATGACCGCGTATGGTTATAATGTCCATGCCTAATGATACATTATTTATTTTTTCACGCAAGCGTTTTGCAACCATAGGTGCCGCCGCAACAATGTTGCCGATTGGGCTGATTAAATTTTTTAACAGTTTTTTTTCTTCGCCGGAAAGTGGCAAAATGTGCGGGGTGCCGTTTGAATCGGGTATAAAAAATTCATTGTCGGCAAATAAGATTCCATCAACATTGCATGTGTTCGGTTCGGATTTGCGCCGTATAATATTTTCAATGCGTAAAATTAATTCCTTTAATTGAAACGGTTTATCAAGATAATCATCCGCACCGTTTTGAAGTCCATCAATTGCGTTTTCGGCACCGCCCATCGCCGTTAGCATTATTGTCGGTGTATTATTTCCGGATTTACGCAAGTTTTTCAAAAAAGTTAAACCATCAATTCCAGTCATCATGCGATCAAGAATAATCGCATCAACCGATACCCGATCAAGGATTTGTTCCGCCATTTCGGTGTTCGGTGCGGTTAAAACAGAAAAGTTTTCGCCACGCAACCCCCGCGCAAGTGTTTTGCGCAACGCGTCGTCGTCATCGATAATTAACAATGTTTTGTTCATAAAAACCGCCATGATTCATATCGTATTTTATCATAGCGGTTTTGTTTTTCAAGTATTTACAAAATTTAACTATCGACGCAGTGGTTCGACCGCGTATTCGCCCGGCTGGATAGTTTGAATAAGGTTATTGTTTTCATCGTATGCCGCGCGGAATTGCATTCCATTGGTTGTGAATTCTGTTTTGAACAGCGCGTATCCAGTTGCACCACCGGTGACACGTCCTTGGGTACCCAATGAATAGTATCCACCCAAAATGCCATAGTCCAAGTCAATATAGTCAAGGTTTAACATTAACGATATATTGCTAAACCCATCACTTGTCATATTGCAGGTGAATTCACGATTAGAAAGTATCGCCGATGAATTGTTTGGAATAACAAGATCCATAATTGTTGGTTCGCACACACGACTTATGCCATTGACCAACATTTCGTAAGTCATATTTATTGTGGCGCGTGACAATCCTGTTGAAACATTTACTTGGGATATTGTGCCTTTTGGAATTTTTGCAAGTGCGTTTGCGATTCCCGACCGAACCGGAAAAGATATTCCAGATTGTAAACAATCGCGTGAAAATGGGTCGGCTTCACATATATATACGCGTGAATGCGCATTCATCATGAACATGTTTACAAGACTATTGAACAAAAATGTGCGGGTAATTTTATCGTTTAGTCGCGTACAGCCAAAATTACGACAAACAACCATTGGACGGGTTGCGAACATGACACCCGGGTTGGCGGCTTCTTCTATTTCGCGGGCGGCAACGATGTTTTCATCATAATTAAATCCATAGTCTTCGTCCATAAATTCAAATTCTGGAATAAAATTTGGGTCGTCCGGATACGCATAATATGACTGAACCGGGGTTTCGGTATACACCGTTTGAAAATTTTCCTGAATATACTGGGTTGTTGCCAGCGCAGAACACGTGCACATCGCACCCAAAATTACGGTTAAATCAAGCTTTGTTATATTCATGCTGTCCTTCCTTTGGGGGTATTCTAAAACATTATTTATATTCGTGTCAAAGCAAAAATTTTTATTGAAAATTGATATTTATATGTTCTATAAATGTGGCATCAGTTAAGAAAAGGTGAAAATATATGGTCGATATCATAATATCTGGGGAAATGGGGAAATTGCATGCAGTATATCACAAGGCGGCGGATGAAGATGCGCCTTTGGCGGTTGTTTTGTCGGGGAATCCACGCCAAAAGTGTCATATGAACGACCGTATTTCTTATGCAATGTTTCGGGCATTTATGGATATCGGTTTTTCGGTTGTGCGATTTAATTATCGTGGCGTTGGTGATTCTGAAGGGGCACTCGGAACGACCGCCGATAATATGTTGGATATTGCGACCGTTATTGATTGGATTCAAAATCATAATGAAGATAGTGATAAAATATGGATTGCCGGGCACCAGTTGGGCGCGTGGTATGTTTTACAGATGTTGATGCGTCGGCCGGAAATTTCGGGTTTTGTTCTTGTTTCACCGGATACTTCAACATCCGATTTTGCTTTTTTGTCGCCACGGCCGAATCGTGGTCTGTTGCTCCAGGGCGCCGAAGAATCAGACGAAGCAAAACATTTTTCGGAACATCTTACCCAGGTTTTGAAAAAACAGGCGCAGATAAGTTTGGAAACTATCCGCATAAAGAACGCGACACAGGCGTATGCTGCGCCGGCGGATTTGCGGCAAATGTATAATGACCTAAAGGCGTATGTCGGTCGCGAAAACGCAGATACAAAGTTGTTGTAATGGGACTTGTCGATGGAAAATGCAATAAATGACCGTTTTATGAATCCAAATGTGCCGGATGAAATGGCGGGTTCAATTCGCCCAAAGGTTTTGGCGGATTTTATTGGACACGAATCGTTAAAGCAAAATTTGTCTGTGTTCATATCTGGGGCGCGGTCGCGCGCGGAACCAATGGATCATGTATTGCTTTACGGACCGCCGGGCCTTGGGAAAACGACGCTTGCGCATATTATCGCAAATGAACTTTCGGCGAATTTTCGTGCGACTTCGGCACCGATGTTGACCAAGCAAGGTGATTTGGCGGCGATACTTACCGCGCTTGAACCGATGGATGTTTTGTTTATCGATGAAATTCATAGACTGCCCACCGCGATAGAGGAAGTACTTTATTCTGCGATGGAAGATTTCAAGTTGGATATTATGCTGGGTGAAGGGCCGTCGGCAAAAAGTGTTCGTATCGACCTGCCCCCGTTTACGTTGGTTGGCGCGACAACGCGAACGGGCTTGTTGTCCAATCCTTTGCGCGACCGGTTTGGAATTGATTTACGGCTTAGTTTTTATTCGTCAAACGATTTGGCAAAAATTATTCGACGCAGTGCGAATATTTTGGGAACGGAAATCGATGAAGGTGGCGCGTTGTTATTGGCGAAAAGTTCGCGCGGAACGCCACGCATTGCGAACCGTTTGTTAAAGCGTGCACGTGATTTTGCCGCGGCAACTGGGAACAGTGTTATTACGGAATCTGTGGTTCGTACCACGTTGGAACAACTTCATATAGATTCCGATGGCTTGGACCAGGTTGATCGTGAATATATCAATGCAATTATAATGCACTATGCGGGTGGACCGGTTGGAATTGATAATTTGGCGGCGGCACTTTCTGAACCGGCGGATACTATCGAAGATGTGATAGAGCCGTATTTAATGCAACTGGGGTTGATTCAGCGAACGCCGCGTGGTCGAATTGTGACCGATGCCGGATATAAACATATGGGGTTGGAGAAATAGTTATGAAAGTGCATAAGTTTAAATTTTCAGTAGCGTACGCGGATACTGATGCGGGTGGCATTATGTATCATGGGCGCTATATTGAAATTGCGGAACGCGCGCGTATGAATTGGCTTGGGAAAAAGGCGCGCCCGGTGGCGACAGATATGGGACTGGTCATTCGTGATTTGAATATTAAATACATGCGACCATTATTTTTGGCGGATGAATTTGTTGTGGAAACGCGTGTGACAAAGGTTGGCGCGGCATCGGTCGCGGTTGAACAAAAATTCGTGAAAAATGATGAAATTTGTGCTATACTTACTGGGACGGCGGCGTATTTAGATGCAAACGGTCGTCCGTCGTGTATGCCAACGGTCTTGGTTAATGCGTTGGAAAAATAGTAAAAACAAGGGGAAGGATATGAATTCGTTTTCGTTATGGCGGTTGTTTACAACGGATGTTGTTACGGCGATTGCGTCAATTGTATTGATTATATTTAGTATAATGTCGTGGGCGGTTATTGTGGAAAAAATACGGCTTTTCCGCGGGGTTCGGCATAGAAAATTAACGGGCAATCCGGATATTGCGATTCGTCCGTTTGATAGGAACCTTTGGTTTTTGGCGATGGTTGCATATGTTTCTCCGTTTATTGGGCTTTTTGGAACGGTTTGGGGTGTTATGGATTCGTTTTCTTCGATTGGTGCAAATCAATCGGTAAGTATTGGTGTTATTGCGCCGGGACTTGCGATTGCTTTGGGTACGACCGCGTTGGGGTTGATTGTTGCTATACCTGCGGCGATTGCGCACCAGGTTTTTTCCAAACGTGCAGATGACCTGTACGATTCGTTGGGGGATAAAAAAGATGTCGCGTAAAAGACGTTGGATTTCGGATGCGGCGATATCTTTGACGCCGATGATTGACGTTATGACGGTGTTGTTGGCGGTATTTATGGTAACAACGCCCATGATGACGAACGGAATTGATTTGGATTTGCCGAACGCGGGCACTACGGTTTTGACCGGAACCGACCATGCGATGCAGATAAGTGTCGATTCGGTCGGGCGTTATTATCTTGGAACGATGGAATTGCCGGCGGACGAGGTTGTAACAAGGGCGGTCGCGATGCGTGGTGAAAATCCGAACTTAACCATTGTTATAAATGGGGATCGGCGTGCGGATTATGGTGCGGTTATGAATGTTATGGGAAAGTTAAAGACCGCCGGGTTCCAAAAAATTGGACTTAGGACAAAACTGGAAAATTAAGGTTATGACACGGTTCAATCATTTTGCATCTGAAAACATAGGGCTTTCGGTCCTGGGGCATTTGGTTTTGTTGTGCTTGGTTGTGCTTGTTGCGGATGTTGTGATTGGGGAACGCGAACGGTTTGTTGCACCCGACCGGATTCAGATAATGATGATAGACCTTAGCCAGGTGAAAATAACCGGTGAAGAATCTGTGTTATATAATACTAATGTCCCGGACAAGGTTGAGGAAAAAGAAGAAAAGCCGTTGGAACCGACACCAAAACCGGAACAGGATGCCGACGCAAAACACGAAGAAAAAATTGAAACCCCGACCGTTATTCCGGATGAAAATGAAAAGCCAAAGCCGGTGGAAAAACCGAATCCAAAGGAAGAAAAACCGGACGACAAACCGGCAACGGTGAAAAAGACGGTTATTCGTGTAAATCGAAATACGACATCTTTGAATACCGGTCTTGCGATATCGATTATTGATGCGTTGCGGTATAAAATGACACGTTGTTGGGTGATTGACACATCGCGACCGGATGTTTCGGATATTCGGGCGGTTGCACATTTGACTATGCGACCGAACGGAACGGTTGCGGATGTTTGGTTCGAAGGTGCGTCTGCGGCGGAACGCGATCCGGCGTTCGCATATGTTCTTGAAACAATACGTGCGGCAATAAATGCGTGCCAACCCCTTGACATGTTGCCGCGCGCGGAATATAAAACTTGGCGTGAAATTCAACTTACTTTTTACCCGGCACAGGGAAAGGTTATGTAGTGGTTAGTGTAAGTGAGATGGTGTGATATATTGTTTTACTATTATCCCGAAGGGGTATATTTTTATATGGATGAATTTGCAAGGTGTTGCATTAAATTTGGTGCGGTTTTCATGTTTGCACTAACACTAACCACTAACACTAACACTAAATAAAAATCGTCCCCGAACGGGGACGGATTGCCGTCATAGCCGAATGATAAGCCGGATTCTGTTCCGCCCAAGCCCAGTGTTGTTCCGGCGCGTTCGACACCAAGCAATTGGGTGGCAAGCATAATTAATCTGCACAATGTGTTACCACAAAGCGTCAAGCCCTCTACCCGTTTCCGATTCGGGACAAATCATTGGAAACCTATTTGAAGTTGCTGCACACAGAGATTGCCCGTTTCACTCAGATTCATCATCTGCTTCGTCACTGTTGCTCTAATCGTCAGATTGCTCTGCCCGGCCGTTAGCCGGTGTGCCGTCCCGCGCAGT
This sequence comes from Candidatus Enterousia sp., assembly GCA_045614245.1. GTDB lineage: Bacteria > Pseudomonadota > Alphaproteobacteria > Rs-D84 > Rs-D84 > Enterousia. The sequence goes on along the minus strand of JAZLCM010000107.1, from coordinate 4,433 downwards.
CCGGACTTTCCTCCGCCACGGAAACCGCGACGGCTATGCTTTATTCGACTGTGTGGAATTATAATACGAAAAAGAAAGATTTTTGCAAATATTTTTTGAAAAAAATTTGCATAAAAGCATTTTTTCCCTTGCGCAAATTTTGTGATTTTTCTATACTCGTTTTGTGTATATGTAAGGAAAGGGATTTAATGTCGCGTTTTCTGCGGTTTTTGGGCGTGTTTGTTGTTGCAATCGCATGCGTTTTTGGTGGCGATACCACGCACGCGACGGGCAATAACCCATCGCACACTTTTGAGGTTACAACCACAAACCTTGGCGCGAACACAACATTTACGTTTGCAATCAGTGCCGCCGGTAATTTTACCGTTGATTGGGGGGACGGATCCGCGGTTGAAACAATTACCAAGTCCAACACGAATAACCAGGAAATTTCCCATACATATACGAACTCCGGCGTGTATACAATCGGTTTGGACGGTTTGGCAACGGGATATAACAGTGATGATGGTATTGCCGCCATATCGTTTGTGTGTGATTATTGTTCGTATGATAGTGTTGCCAGTTTGTCCGGGTCGTTGGGTGCAATTTTTCCAACCATTGGAACAGATGTTCCTTCTTTTTATTTTGCTTTTAGTTACTGTTATTATTTGACCAGTATACCCGGGACACTGTTCAGTGGTGTAACGGGTGCAAGACCGCATATGTTTGATGGGACTTTTATGAACACCGGTATAAGCGAAATACCGGGAAATTTATTTAGTGGAATTTCCGGTGCGGCGGACTATATGTTTTATGGTACATTTGAAGGTTGTCGTAATTTAATGTTTTTGCCGAATGGGTTATTTAGTGGTGTTTCGGGAACGGCAACCGGTTTGTTTGGTGAAACTTTTAAAAATTGTGGTTCCCTTATTGGATATATACCAAAGAATTTATTTAATTTTGGAACCGGTGGTTTAACATATAACGCAAGTAACGGTATGATGAGCTTGGTTTTTTCCGGAACAAACCTTGCAACATCGTGCGATTCGTATAATATGGCACGATACACAAGTGATTTTGATTCGTACTTTGGGGGCAAGGTTGTTTGTCAAGCGCGGGATGTTACGGTTAATTTTAGTTGTCAAATGCCAACGAATGTTCCCGGTGGTACGATTGGTTGGGGAACCGCCCCAAGTTCAATTAGTGCACCGATAACATCCGGAAATGTGACGTTTACATTCCCCAGTGGTGCAAATTGTGACGGGGATGATTATGGCACCAAGTTAAATGTGTGGACGTGTGATTCCCCGGTTTGTAATAACCGAACATGGTCTTCGAATGGGACGGCGGTCTTTAATGAACCATGGGACGGTTCAACCGAATTAAATTTCCATATGGTATATGAACCGGCGGTATTTACCATACCATTGGATAAAAATCGGTATTATTATTACGGTAGTTATCAAGTTGATACAACGCCGGTGGCGGGTAATGTAACGACGTTATATGAAAAATATGGTGTCGGTTGGTCAACAAATCCAAATGGTCCGTTTACCACAACCCTTACCCTTTTGGCATCCGATTTGCCAACGGCGAATGGTTTTGAATTTGGTGGGTGGTGGCATAGTTATCACCCTTATGGTGATAATGATTATTATGTTTGGTTTGAGGATTATGATAATGTGGTTGATGCCGACGGACGTTTTGTGTATCCTTTTGTGTGGTTTGGATCGGGGGAAAAATTGATTCCTATGTGGTTGGATACGGATGCGAGTATTCCGGAGTATATTCTTTTGGAATGTCAAAACTACTTTAATGGTGGCGTGCCGGGAACTTGTGATTCCGATGATTGTAGTTTTGCCCAGAATTTTAATGGAACTGCAACATTTACCGATTCCGGGGGGGGGTATTACGATGCTTCTGTGCAATATGGCGATAATATAGTTGTTCCGTCAAAGAATGCATGTAAACGACAGGGGTATTATTATAACCAGTGGTTTGTTGGACCATGGGGGGACCGTATAACGGCGGGTAATAATAATACAAATTATACATGGAATCATAAGGGGTGGAATAACAACAACGGTGATATTAATATTTCTACATACATGGTTCCAAATTGGCAACCGATTGAAACAACAATTACATTAAATCCGCAAAATGGTAATGCGGGCGGTGGGACAACGGCGCTTTATACCATTGCGCAAAATCAGGATTATGATAGTAAAAGTGGTGTTTACCTTGATTCGGCACGAACACAATTAATGACAACGACGTCAAATACTATTACGGCGCCGACCGCACCGACCGCAACATTGACATTTAACCTTAACGATTCGGTTTCGAATCCGGCAACCTTTACGTGCACCCCAAGATCATATTATGACTATGATGGGAATAATGTGGTAAGTCAGACGTGCAGTCAAAAGTATGGTATCACAATCGGTAATGATGGAAAAAGCTTTACAGCGCCGTTGCAATTTAATGGGTATTACAGTGCCGCCAGTGGTGGAACACAATACATAGAAAAAAGGGGAAGTTTTTATTACATAACCCAGGCGGGTATCGATGCGGGTTTGGCATATACAAGCAACGCAACATGGTATGGTCAATGGGATACTCTTGATCCGCACTTTATGTGTTGTATGAACAGTCCAATACCTTTGCGCCCGGGGTACGAGTTTGCTTATTGGTGGACCGCGGCGTCCGGCGGAACACGGGTGGACGATTTGGCCGTTAGTCAGAATACAACGGTCTATGCGCATTGGGACCCTATAATTTATGTTTTTGAGCTTGAACCGAATCATGCGGATGCGGTTGCCGGAAATGTTAGGGCGGTGTATGAAAAATATAATACCGGTTGGGCAACAACGGACACGTCGGGCACAACATTTGGCGCATTGACCCTATCCGGGAACCAGTTGCCGACACGTACGGGGTATACATTTGCGGGATTTTATGATGCGGCGGAAAATGGTAATGCGGTTGGAACGTTTAGTAATGGCACATGGACCGCACCGTCGCCGACTTTTATTGGTGATGGACACAAACTTTTGTACGCGTATTGGACGCCGGCGACGTACAACATAACATATAATTATCAGGGTGGTTCGAACACATCGGCATTGCCGTCGGGATATACCCAGTTGGAATATATTGAATCCACCGGGACACAATATATTGATACGGGTTACAAACCCAATCAGGATACATCGGTAGAAATCACATATATGTATACTGGAACAACATCAAGTAACCAAATTGTTTTGGGTACTACTGAGTCGGCTTCTGCTACAAATGCAGTAAATGGTTTGGTGTTTTTGTTGTTTCCTAATCGTGTTGGGTTTGGTAATGGGACCGGCACAACTGTGAATCTTAGCGGCGTTGGTAATACCGCGGGCACAAAGTATACTTTGCGGTATGATAAAAATGTGGTCAGTTTGGATGGTTCTACTATTGCGACCCTTCCTGTGACAACGTGGTCGGCACCATATAATTTGTATTTGTTTGGACGTAATACTGCGAACTCTTTAAGTTTGCCTATGCGTGGCAGAATTTATTCGTACAAAGCGTGGGACAACGGAACATTGGTTCAGCACCTTGTTCCGGCTAAGAACATTTCCAATGTTGTTGGTATGTATGATTTGGTAAGTGGCGCGTTTTTTGAAAATGCCGGAACTGGTGATTTTACTGCGGGAAATGCGGTTTCAACGCCTTATCCTGCGGCATATACATATGGTGTCGGTGCAACGATCTATGGCATACCAAGTCGTGCAAATAGTGTGTTTGAATCGTGGTGTCGCACATATGATTCGACAAATAATACTTATTCGGATTGTGCATTCCCGCATGAAATTACCACGACGGATTTGGGTAATAAAAATATGTACGCAAAGTGGGTGTGCAAGCCGAACTATCATTTGAATGGCACTGGCGCAAACGAAACATGTGAACCGGATGTGTATGCAATTACTTTGGATAAAAACGCAAATGATGCGGTGGATGGGGTTACGACGGTGTATGAACAGTATGGTGTTGGTTGGGCGCCGACGAACACGTCGGGCACAACATTTGGCGCCCTAAGCTTGCCTGGAAATCGGCTGCCAACACGTACGGGATATACGTTTGCGGGATTTTATGATGCGGCATCGGGTGGCAACGCGGTTGGAACATTTAGTAACGGCGCATGGACACCGCCATCGTCAACGACATATACCGCCGCGGCGACGCTGTACGCGCAATGGACTTTGCAGACATACAACGCAACATTTACATGCAGACCGTCGGATAATACCTATAATGCGTTGGTATATATGGGCATATCCGATGATGCGGATATGTATGAACAACTGGCACCCGTCGCGACAATGAGTCTGACCGATGGACAGTCGTTTACCGCACCGTCGCGGGCAAGTTGCGCGCTAAAGCCGGCCGCCACAGCAACCGGATGGTTT